>CAYGXB010000036.1:0-6129 GCA_964353605.1 uncultured Bacteriovoracaceae bacterium | reverse complement strand
AGGTGCTTGACGGAGAAGAGCCTTTCGCCCAGCGAGAGGTGGTAGGTGTTGGCGAGGATAACCTGGGCGCCGGTTTCCGCGATGTCGCGAGGGGTGATGGAGCGCACGAAGCCGGCCGTGCCCACGGGCATGAAGGCCGGTGTCTGGACTGCTCCGTGGCTGGTGGTGAATTGGCCGCACCGGGCCAAGCCGTCGGTTGCGTGCAATCGGAAGCGGATATCTTGCATGGGTTATTTAGTGAGGTTGGAGGCCTTCTTGTAGGCGGCGAAGACCGCGTCCATCACGGCCGAGCGGAAACCCTTGGCCTCGAGGACAGAGAGGCCCTCGATGGTGGTGCCGCCGGGGGAGGCTACCATGTCCTTGAGGCCGCCGGGGTGTTTGCCCGTCTCGAGCACCATGGTGGCGGCGCCCCGCACGGTGGCGGCGGCGAGCTTGAGAGCGACGTCGCGCGGGAGACCGGCGCGGACCCCGCCGTCGGAGAGCGCCTCGATGAACAGGAAGACAAAGGCCGGGCCGGAGCCGGAGAGGCCGGTTACAGCGTCGAGAAGTCGCTCCTCCAGCTCGATGCACAGGCCGATACCGGAGAAAACCGCGAGACCACGCGCCTTGTCATCCGGTGTGCAGGCATTTGAGGCGGCGAGGCCGGAGACACCCTCGAGGACGAGCGCCGGGGTGTTGGGCATGACCCGGATAAGGCGCGTCTTCTCCCCCAGAATCTCGAGCAGGCTCCCGATGGTGACGCCGGCGGCTATGCTGATGACGAGTCGGGAGGCGAGGATGCCCTTGAGGGAGCTGACTACGGGATGGATGCTGCCAGGTTTGACTGCCAGGATAATGCTCTCCGCTCCCTGGACCAGGTCTAAAGCCGATGGGGCGGTCCTGATCCCGAATCGGGATGAGAGGGTATCCAGCCGCTCCTTCACGATATCGAAGGCCATGATGTCCTGGGGGGAGAAGATGCCTTTCTTGATTATGCCGCCGATGATGGCCTCCGCCATGTTGCCCGCGCCGATAAAACCGATTGGGACCATATGTCCTCCTCTTTCTATCAGACAATGATTTAGGGTTGCCACATATGTGCGGCTCACGTCAATGGCGCAAATGGATATTCCACGGGACTAAACAAATTATTATGCATAACCGATAATCTGTGCATGGAAACGTTGATGAAGAAGATCAACGGCATTTTCTTCGAGGAATCGATCGTTACCCTTGGCACCGGACATACCCAGAAGACCCAGACGCTCAAGAACTATTGCTTGGCCGAACAGTTCGATGATGCCCAGGTGAAGATTACTTTCTTGGGGGATGAAGGCACGCCAATTGGCATCGAGATCAACCTACCCATCGACGAGTTCCTGAAACGCTTTACCTTTGAGCCCGGCTATGTTCCGCCCAAGCCGAAGACAAAGGAACAGAAGCTGCTGGACAAGCACATTGCCATGGCTGATAAACACCGCGAGCGCAAGGAGTTCTTCTCCGCCGAATGGGAGTACAACACGGCGCTCAAGATAGAGCCGGAGGATATCCGGGCCAACTTCGGCGTCGGCACCCTTTATATGGAGATGGGGGAGACGGACAAAGCCAAGAATGTGTTCAAGAAGCTTACCCAAATCGAGGGCATCTTCGAAGAGGAGAACAAGCACATCTTCAACGAGTTCGGGATCAGCCTGCGGAAAGCGAAGATGTTTGAAGAAGCGCTCGCCAACTACATGAAGGCCCTTGAGATATCGCCGCAGGATGAGAACCTGTATTTCAATATCGCGCGCCTGTTCTATGAGATTGAGGATGTCAAGAAGGCCCTCGAATGGCTGAAAAAGGCCATGGAGATCAATCCCCACTTCAGGGAGGCTCGGCAGTTCAAGGAATACCTCCAGTCGGTCCTCCATGTGGGGAAACCCGAAGGCGAAGACCTTTACAAGGACTGAGGCCGCCAGGACCTCGGCCTGATCGCATTCCGCATGCACCCCGTTGAGGAATAGCCGGAAAAAACGTATCCTCTGCGCGTTCCGGATGGAAGATCACAAGACGCTTATCAAGACCCTGGACGTCGTGCAAGCCTGATTGGGGCAGGAGAAACCCGAGCTCATCAAGGTGTTCGTGCAGCCTTTTCCTTGAGGGAGCGATATACCTCCAAGGTTCTCTCTCGCGTCCGCGCTTGAGTGGAGCTGTTGTCTATGATGATGGTAGCCAGGGCCTTCTTCTCCTCGATGGGCATCTGGGAACGGATGCGCGCCAGGGCATCGGAAACGCTGAGCCCGTCCCTGGCCATGAGCCGCTGCAATTGGATATGCTCGGGGGTGTATACCAGGATCACGTCCGACATGGTCTCGTGCATGCCGGACTCGATGAGGAGCGGGACATCCAGGATGATGACGGCTCGGGGCCTGTCAGCCTTGGCGGCCTCGACCTGTTTGCCCATCTCGATGATGACCTGGGGATGCACGATGTCGTCGAGGACTTGTTTCTTTGCCGCGTCCTTGAAGATGGTATCCCCCAGCGTAATCCGGTTGATCTCCCCATCCGGGAGGAGCCCCTCTGCGCCGAAGTGCTCCACGATCTCGTGCCATGCTTTGGAGCCCTTCTTCACCACCGCGCGAGCGATCTTGTCCGCATCGATGATCACGGCGCCCGCCTCCTGCAGCATAGCGGCCACCGTCGATTTCCCGGTGGCTATCCCGCCCGTAAGCCCGGTAATAAGCACGCTTTCCCTCCTATGGCAGAAATATTCCTGCCAGTGACTTCCCCATCCCGGCGGTAGGAGAAAAACAATTCTCTATGACAAGCCGTGCATATCCTCAAGCACTGGATCAGATGGCGCTGTATCCCTGATTCCATGAGCTGGCGCAAGGCCGTATCCCACAGGTCCAGGTAATGCCGGCCGTCTGCCTGCCGCACAGGGGGATTGTGCAGCGCCTCGGTCACATCACCCTTGACCGCATAGCAGCATGGGCCTATGGCGGGGCCGATGCTGACGTGGATGTGCGAGGCCCCCAGCGACTGCAGCATGCCCATTCCCTTGCCGATGATCCTCTGGGAGAGCCCCCGCCATCCGGCATGGATAGCCGCTATGAGCGGAGGTTGGTCGGACCACGCCAGAATGGGCAGACAGTCTGCCGTCAGGATGCTCAGGATATCCTCAGGGTTTCTCGAGATGATTCCATCCGCCTCAGGCATATCTTCCGGCATGACCTCCTCCGCAACGACGATATGGTCCGCGTGCACCTGGGTCAGGAAATAGATATTGCCCTCCGGGACCAACCGTCTCACCCGCTCGAAGACTGCGCGCGGCTCCCCCGCTGTCGCCTCCGTGAAGTCCCTGGTGCAAAATACCCCAGCCATGCGCCTCTCTATACCCGAAATCCCCCTAACCGTACAAGCGGCATTGATGTTTTCCGGAGGGAGTGGGCGGGAGAAAGGGGAGGGGTTTAGGCTTGACAATCCATATGCTGGTATGCAAATAGTATCCCCCTAAATTTGATCTTTCGAGGTGAGGGATGAAGCGAACATATCAGCCACACAATACACGGCGGAAACGCACGCATGGATTTCTCGTTCGTATGCGTACGAGTGGTGGAAGGACAGTAATCAACCGGAGGAGGGCGAAGGGTCGCAAGCGTTTGGCGGTGTAATGTCAGACGAGAGATTCCCTAAGGCGGAGAGATTAAGGAAAAGGCGTGAGTTCAAGAACGTAGACGCAGACAAAACGGCGAGATTAGTCACAGAAAACCTGGTTATCTTGATAGCCCCCAATTCCTTAAATCGCACGCGTATCGGCATTACCGTGAGCAAGAAGATCGGGAAATCCGTAGTGAGGAACAGGATCAAGCGGCTCCTGCGGGAAGCCTATCGAAGACAGAAGGAGTTATATCAGCCCGGTTTCGACTATGTTCTCATCGCCCGGTCGGACAGGATTGAATGCACGGAGCAGATCTCGCAGGAAATCAGGAGGATCCTGAACCCGGTATGCTGAAACAGTTCCTTATCGCCCTCATACGCTTCTATCAGATGGCTCTATCACCCTTTTTCCCGCAGAACTGCCGATTTTATCCCACCTGTTCCGCGTATGCTATCGAGGCCATCCGAACGTATGGTGCCATGAGAGGCGTGATAAAGTCTTCAGTGCGTGTAATGAAGTGCAACCCCCTCCATCCTGGCGGATATGACCCCGTGTAAATTTCCCTAGGAGCAATGATCATATGGAAAAGAGAACCTTCCTCGCTATCGTCCTATCGATTGCAATCCTGCTTGCCTGGCAGTTTTTCCTTATAGAGCCCAAAAAGGCGGAGATGGAAAAACAGCGGGCCCCTGCACCTAAAGCCCAGCCAAAGGTCACGACCCCTGTCCAAGTGGCTCCAACTGCCGTTCCAGTGGCAGTCGTACCTTCAGCGAAAGAGGAGTATATCGTCACTGAAACGCCGCTTTGCCGCGCCACATGGAGCACGAAAGGGGCACGCCTCGTTTCGTTGAAGCTTAAGAAATACAAGGAGAGCATGGCAAAGAACGCAGGGTATGTGGAGATGATCCATACCCCCCTGCCGGGGATAAGCTTGAGCGGGAGCACGACCGACGGGGCGTTCCTCTATGTACCGTCTGGCCATGGGACGATTGCTGTGGAAAAGGGTATGTATGCCTTGACCTTCACCACCCAGCTGGCGCAGGGTGTCGTCCTGAAAAAGGTCTTTACCATCGATCCCAAGAGTTACATCATCGGGTACAAGCATATGCTGATCAATGATACCCCCAACCCCCTGGCGTTGGGGATCAACCTCACCATGCACGATTCCTATCCTGCGGACAAGAAGGGCTCGAGCTACACCTTTGAGGGGCCCGTGCTCCTGAATGGCAGGCATCTCGAAGAGTTCAAGCTCTCGAAGATCAAGAAGGCTGGGACCTACCGCGATTTCTCTGGCGCGATCAAGTGGTTCGGGTTTGAGGACAAATACTTCCTGAAGGTGATGATCCCGCAGAAGGCTTCGGAGACGACGCTTTCGATCCGACGTGTGGACGGCGACATGGTCGGCTGTGTCTATGCCATGGCTGATAGCGCCATCAAGCCCGGCTATACGATGGGAGAGGAGCTTTTTCTCTTCATCGGGCCGAAAGAGCTCAATATCCTCAAGGCGAGCGGCTATGACCTGAGCAAGGCTCTGGATTTCGGCTTCTTCGATATCATTGCCAAGCCCCTCCTCATGGCGCTCAACTGGATCGAGAAGTATATCCACAGCTACGGATGGTCTATCATCATCCTCACCTTCATCATCAAGATTCTGCTTTACCCATTGAGCCTCAAGAGTTTCAAATCCATGAAGGAGCTGCAAAAGGTCCAGCCCCTCATGAAGGAACTCCAGGAGAAGTACAAGGATGACAAGCAGAAAATGAATCAGGCGCTCATGAAGCTCTACAAGGAGCACAAGATCAACCCCATGGGCGGGTGCCTCCCCCTGCTCCTCCAGATCCCCATCCTCTTCGCGCTCTACAAGGTGTTCCTGGCGTCCATCGAGTTGCGGCATACACCGTTCCATATCGTGGGTGCGTGGCTGCCCGACCTCTCGGCCAAGGACCCTTACTACATCACCCCGCTCCTCATGGGGGCAAGCTGGTTCATCCAGCAGAAGATGACGCCTTCACCCGGAGACCCGATGCAGCAGAAGATGATGATGATCATGCCGATCATCTTCACCTTTATGTTCCTGAATTTCCCCTCCGGGCTCGTGGTCTACTGGCTCGTGAGCAATATCCTGTCAATCATACAGCAGACATATATTAATCGCGTACACACCTAAGGAGGAGAGACAAGCATATGGAGTACAAGGAATTCGAGGGAAAGACAGTTGATGAGGCCATTGTCGCCGCCATGAAATCTTTCAGGGCGAGCTTTGAAGACCTCGACATTCAGGTGATTGCTGAGGGTTCAAAAGGTCTTTTCGGCCTGGGGAGCAAGCTTGCGAAGATCCGTGCCCGGCTGGCCTCGGCTGTGGCAGAGGAACAGACAGTCGCGGAGAAATTTTCGGAAGAAGGCAAGGATGAACCGGTCCCACAGGCCCCGATCGTTGCGGAAGCGCCCAAGCAGGTGCTCGAGGTGATGAAGAACGTCTTATCCGAGATCCTCAAGCGCATGCACATGGC
>CAYGXB010000035.1:0-15996 GCA_964353605.1 uncultured Bacteriovoracaceae bacterium | reverse complement strand
CTTTTCATCCCCGTTTACAAAACGGGGTATTCAAGTTCGAAGAATTCATAAAAAAATCATGATATAAGCATTATGTGCGCACCAATGTAAAGTTACGCCTGAGTCTTACTTATGTGTTTATTTCCACTAAGAAACTTGAGTATCCATGCAATGAAATATCCTAGAAGTGCGATTATCAAGATAACCAGAGACAATGCCTGATAAATGACCTGATAGGGAGGAAGGTAAAGGGGATACACGATAGTTGTTATGAGCAAAGCAATGGAAGTAACTACTAGGATAGTGGCGTAGCGAGGATAGATTTTCTTTCTGATTCGTAAATAGAGTCCGAAAAAAGATAACAGAATACAGGTAAAAATTGAGATAAATCCAAAGGTTCCCCAGTTAGGAGTCCGGGCAAACCGGATCTCATTTGACTCAGAAACCACATAAATGCTTCCCAGTTCCCGCGCTACACGATAACCACTCAAGACAGCTCCCATTAGAAAAGAATTTCTATCTGTGTAATCCCCGCAAAAATGAATATTCCCGACAGGTTTTTGCAGGTACGGCAGGAGCGTAAAATGTTCGGGTGTCAAACCTACCTCTCCATCAACAAATTTGGTAACTCTGGTATCAAGGATATACTTGGATATATCAATGGAAGGAAAAATCTTCCCGAATTCTTTGATTACCGAATTTGCAATTTCCTGCTCAGACTTTGCAAGTATCGCGTTTTTGAGATCTTTTTCGTTGGGAGGAATTGATATGAAAAAATTGAGGATCTTGGGATTTGCATTCTTGCCGCCTGCTATATCTGTAAAATAATTTGTATCGATTACACCCGTAAATAGCACATCATCAACAAGCATTGCCATAAAACGCTGCCAGGGAATTTCTCTGAAAAACATGTTGACGGTAATGATTGTGCCGTATTCGACTTTCTTGAGGGCATTCTTTTTCCAAGTAGGCGCTTCTGGCAGAAGCCACAAGCATGCCGGAGCATCAGTTGCAATCACAGCCTTCTTGGATTTCACAACAAAATTATTTCCATTTCTCTCGAAAAATATATGTACAATCCCATCTTTCTCTTCAACCTTCTTTACCAGAGTATTATTCGATACCTTGCCTTGTAGTTTTTTCACGATAGTATCCGTGATTTTTTGCGTACCTCCTTCGACAAAGGCAAATGGTGCAATATTGTAGATATCACCCATGAGATAGGTGCCTATGCCGGCTGACACCTGTTCGGGTTTTGTAACGCATGCCCCCCGAAGATATGCTCTGAAAATAGCCATTATCTTCTCATTATCTATTTTTATTACATCAATCAATGTTTCCCGGGATAGTTTCTGCCAGCGGGGATCATTGGGATTTAGCTGAAAAATTTTTTGCTTGCGGTAGGCTGTCGAAATAATCTTGACAAGATCAATTATGTCAACCACGTCCATTGGGATATCAGTTAGATCATGGTAATATGTACCACCTATATATGCAGCAGTAGGGGCTTCTGTGATACTATAGAGGGTTCTTTTGATTTTAAGCTCATCCAGCATCCGTACAAAGGAATTATCCTCTTCCATCAGGTATTGAGTGCCGATATTGTACGAAACCCCCTGTATTTGGTCTGACCATATCTTGCCGCCGAAACGTTCTTCTTTCTCAAATAATAATATATCTCTATCCCGAAGCATGTAGGCTGTAGTTAAACCTGCAATTCCTCCACCTACGATGACCACATCATAGAGATGATCTGGATCTTGAGTAAAGGTGTTTGCCAAGGCCGTATTGGAAGAGTGAATGCAGAAAAAAAACATGCAGGAAAAAATGAATGTAAGCATTTTTTTCATCTAGCCACCTCATTTCATTGTATTCATAATAATTGAGATAATATGATCGTTTGAATTGAAGTCAAGCAGATCGAGCATACAGGGTAAATATGAAATGTATTCTAATCAAACCATCTCAATGGCGGATGCTCTTTTTCAATTACTCGTGTCTTTAAGCTGATTGGAATATAAGCAAGATTTTGTGTTGATCAGGGAACAGTATGGATCACGTACCAAAAGCTTCATCCCAAGATAAGGCAGTCACCTCTATCAATCTCTCTTGGCGATCATAACTTTTCTGGTTGCAATGAAGCCCTCATCCATCGCAGTTATGTGTAGTCAGGCTATTGATACGAGTTCTTAGAGTATCACGACGATTCATGTGCATTTCCCCCGAATCATTGTCTATGGCCTATTTTACCATCGTAATAAATTTATAATGTGAAGAACGTCCCCTTTCGGACCCGATGGTTTTCTGAGACTTTTAGTATCTCGAAAAACATATTTTCCCTGCAATATCGCATTGCAATCCTGCATGATCTTTCTATTGAATTTTGATAACGACTCAGGTATACATAGGACACTTAATTAAAGGAGTAACCCGCCTCTTACGAACGACGAATTGGTCAATATTTTGATGTTATTTTTATGCAACCAATACTTATTTAAGGAGGGGGCATATCGTGGAAACGAAGTTCAGAAATCTAATTTTTGTCATCGTGATGTTTTTCATCAGCGGCTGTTCTTATACTTTACAAAAATATTCGCCAAGATTGTTGGAATCAGAGCATATATACAAAAAGAACTACGAGTTCAATAGTTACCTGACCGCTTCTGTTGGTGATCCAATTATACAAGTGAGAGATTACTTTCTGAACAAATATGGTAAAAATATTATGGTACCTGAACAAGACATTAAATCGGGTTCTTTTATCTTCAAAAAGGGAACTCCCTATGAAATAGTGTATCAAACCATGGTCAACAATCAGATCAAATATTTATTGATGAATCCCAATTATGGGGTACAACGTATTTTTGTTGTTTTGGAAGATGGCATCATGAATGGCGAAAATATGGTCATGAATTTATACGGCACTTACGTTAATATGCCCTTCAATTTAACAGTAAATCCTCCCAATGCCAAACTATCATTTGAAAAGGATGTCAAAGTTGATACGATAAAGGGATATAAAAACTTTGAATTGATTTATAGTGGAACAGATAAGGAAAGTTTCCACTTAACGTACAGAGAATACTCCCCTGATGAAATTGCTCGTGTAGCATTTTTCCAAAATCTAACCTATCCCAAGGATGCAGCGGTAATTCGTTTCCAAGGTATCAAAATTGGGATTAAATCTGTAACAGCGGAGAGTATCACATATACGGTTTTAGAAGATAATCTAAATAAATAGGAGCTTCGGGGTCACTTGTCGTCACTTGGGATAGTCCCCTCCCTCTGTGCCAATATAACTGAGGCACCTTCCCCATGGAAGATTAGTGTCGAGGGTGGGGAAGGAGAAAGAAGCAACTTGAGGTGCCTCAACAAGAGGTTCCTGGTCTTGATTCTTGACTTTTTTGGGGGGGGCGAAGAAGCGACACCGGCAGGGTTATATGAACTGCAAGACAGATGTGCGTAGGCATGATCTCTGTACAAATATGGCATCAGAGAAAGTCCATATTTCTTGAGGTAATCTGTAGTCTGTCTGTATTGAATATTTCATCAGAGACTGTCGAAAAACTCAAAGGATGAAAAGTGACAAAAAAACGACCTCGTAGAATGCCCTACGTTGGGAGTTTTTTGATCGGGGCTTTTGTTTTGATGGTCCAAATTTGATGGTTTTTGAGCTTACTGGAGTTTTTCGACAGTCTCTCAGGAGATCTCTAAGGGCCATTCAGACATTTGGAGTATTAATTCCTATAAGAAAGAAGTTCTGCATTTTCACTTCTGCTCATTCTTATCCAGTCAATTTTACAAAATATTATCCGCTCAAATTGGAAATTTGGGGAATGTCCAATCAAGAGTACGGAAGAAGGTGCTGGGGAATGGAATACTTTGGGTTACGTATCACCAGACAATAATAGTACAACCGTTTTTGTACCCGCTCTCTGCGCGCGATCCTTTGTCCACGTATAGGATCGTGCATAGGGAGGGGGTGCGACTTGGGCGCGCGTCTTCACGCAGTGAATATCGCCCGAGGTGACACACAATCATCAATCCGATTGTCCTTGGCATGCACTGCAATAGCACCCCAGGCCTGGGGCACTATCTCGGAGAAAGTGTAAACCTTGTGATCAGTCTCATGTGTAAACCGTTTCGGGCTTTACAACTCTTGACGCCCCTTGATACCAAGGAGAATTGAGCTTTTTTCCATTGCATGCTCGTATGTGCTCCCAAGCACAGCAGAGGTGATCATGCTGGTAGATAAGCCGTTCCGTGCTTCTGGAGATAGAGCTCCATGCGCCGGATGGTCAGCGAACAGGTGAATGTCAGGAAGAAGTAGAGGGCCGTGATCGTGATCCATATCTCAAAGGTGAGGTAGGTTGCTGACATAAGTTCCATGCCCTGAAAGGTGAGCTCCTGAATGGAGATGATCGAGACGATGGCGGAGTCCTTTATCGTGGAGACGAGTTGGCCCGCCAATGCCGGGAGGATTCGCTGGAAGGACTGGGGCAGAATAACGTGCCGCATCACCTGCGGCCATGATAATCCGAGGGCGTAGGAGGCGTCCCACTGTTCCCTTTCGATAGACTCGATCCCCGCTCTCACGATCTCGGTGATGTATGCCCCTTCGTAGATCGCCAGAGTGATGAGCCCCGATATGAATGCATGCAACTGGTCGGGCGGAGCGAAGAGAATTGCGACGAAGTTCTGGACGCCCCTGGAACTTGACCTGATGATAGCGTCAAGCCCGACGAGGGAGAGGATCTGATCGCTGATGAAGAAATAGAAGATGAAGATGAGGACCAGGGGCGGGATGTTCCGGATCAGCTCCACATAGGCCCGAGACAGGAGCCGGTTGAACAGGGATTTCGTTGTCCGCAGTATCCCCATGGACGTCCCCAGGAGGATCGAAAGGAGGGTGGCCCAGACGCTGATCTTTATCGTCGTGAAAAAACCTTGCATGAGGAGGTTGGGAACCCACCTGTCACGGTTTTGATCGTAATGGAAGAGATACTGGGGTATGATGGTCCAGTTCCACTGGTACTGGATCCCCGTCCTGATCCGGTAGGAGAGATACATGACGAAGATGGTGATGGCAAAGAGGATGAGGAAATCGAGCATGGTCGGCCGGTATCGCTCCTTGCTCATAGGCACCATCCTCTTTGCATGCTGACCTCTTCAAGCTGGCAGAGCATCAGTTGATGAATTTTTCCCAGTCCTGCGTCTCGAACCAGTAGTGTTTGCGTTCTGCGAGCCACCCCTCGGATTCGACCACCCGGATCCAGTTGTCAAGGTAATTGAGTGTGTCAGGGTCGCCCTTGCGCACCGCGAATCCGATCGGTTCCTTGGTGAAGGTGTCCTTCAGGGGAAGAAAGAGCTTGTCCGGATGTTTGAGGACCTGAAACTGTGGCAGCGGCTCCGAGGCGACCACGGCATGCACTCTCCCGAGCAAAAGTTCCTGTACAGCCTGGGCTTCGTCGTCAAAGAGCCGGAGCTTGGCCCGGGGCATGAACCGCTTTGTGGCGGCGGCGGCCGTGGTGCCCATCCGGGCTGCGATCGAGACCTCCGGACGGTTGAAATCTCCGAGTTTGTCAAAGCCCGCGGCGAGCTCCTTATGCGCTAGGATGGACATCCCTGTGTAATCATAGGGGATGGAGAAATTTGCCTTCAGATTGCGGTCGGGACGTATCCCCATCCCACCGATGATGATGTCGAATTTGCCGGTCAAGAGCGACGGAATGATGCCTGACCATTTCGTAGGTACGAACTCGACCCTGACCCCCATGTCTTTGGCCAGTCGCGTGGCAACGTCGACCTCGAAGCCGATCAGATTTCCCGCCTTGTCCTTCATGGCCCAGGGCACGAAGGTCGACATGCCCACCCTTAAAATCCCGCTCCTCGACACCTGTTCCAGGGTGCTCTCCCCGACGAGCTTTTCCCGGACCTCTCCAGCCTGCCCCGCTCCCGCCATGATGAAGATAATGACTAATCCAAGAAACACCGTAAAGACATTGGATCCTTTTTGCATACTTCACCTCCTTTGGTATCTAAGCATTAAGAAGATATCTCTTATAGTCCAGATCATGAACAAAAACCGTGCTCAGGCCAGGGCATCGTATCCCTCCTTCGGCTCTGCAAGGGTACATTCCTTTCATGCATACTTCCCCCTCATCCTAGCCTCCAGGGTGTGTGCCAGAAAAGAGAGCATGGCCGAAATCAAAAGATAGATGGCGGCGATCGTGAACCAGATTTCGAAGGTGAGGAAGGTCTCTGAAACGATAGTCTCGCCCTGCATGGTGAGGTCGTAGATGGCAATGACGCTGACGAGCGAGGAATCCTTGACGAGGGAGATGGCCTGGCTGGTGAGTGGCGGCAAAACCCGGCGGAATGCCTGCGGCAGAATGATATGGACAAAAGTTTGCGTGGTGGTCAGCCCGACGCTATAGGCCGCTTCCCATTGTCCTTTATGGATGGAGACGATCCCCGCCCGGATGATTTCTGAGATATAGGCCCCTTCGAAGAGGCTCAAGCCCATGACTGCGGAGGTGAACGGGCTCAAACCCAGGATGGGGGAGACGACAAAGTAGATGAAGAAGAGCTGGGTGAGGAGCGGTGTGTTTCTGAAGAATTCGAGGTATCCCCTGCTCAGGGTCCTGGCGGCTATGGAACCTGAGACCCTGAACAGAGCGGTCACAAGGCCAATCGTATACGCACCGAAAAAACTCACGGCCGTGATATGGAAGGTGACCAGGAGCCCTTTCAGGAGTGGACCGGCTGCGTAGCGTCCGCCCTCGAAGGTCACGAGATAGCGTGGAACGCGGTACCACTGCCAATGATAGCCAAGCCGCTCGGTTCCTATGACTATGAGGAAACTTATTGCGGCTATGACCAGCAGGAACTTAAATAGATCGGTCAGCATGGCACGGGTATGCATCGAGTGTACCGTTGTATCGCCTCGTTCCCTCAAGAAATGCATGGACATATCTTATGATAAGTGCGGAACTCTTTTCAAGAGCCGTCGGGAGTAGCCGAAAGTCATGAGGGCAGCGCACCATGTAATGGAACATATGCCCCACCAGATGCCAAGCAGGCCGAAACCGAGGACATGCGTCAATACTGCGAACACCATGGCCGGGGCGATAATCTGCCGGAAGAGTCCAATAAAGACGGCGAAGGCTGGCCTCTTGATGCCCTGCAGGGCCGAGACGTGCACAAACAGGATCACGTAAGCATAGAGGGCCAGGGCATCTATCCGCAGATAGGTGGAACCGATGGCGATGACGGTCGTGTCATGCGTAAAGATGCGCATGCATACGGCCGCCAGGATAAAAACGATGAGACCTCCCACTCCCATGCACGCCCCGCCGTACCTCAAGGCCGTCCGCAGGGTTTCCTCGATGCGGTCAAACAATCGCGCCCCGTTGCTGTAGCTTACCAGGGTCAAGGTGGCAACGTTCAGGCCGATCGTAGGCAGCAGGACTATCTGTTCGATGCGGACAGCAATGCCATAGGCAGCCACGGCCTCCTTTCCGAAGGCGCTGATGAAATAAGTGATCACGAAGATGCCCAGCCCCACGGTCATGAGATTAAGGGCGGCTGGAAATCCCTGACGGATGATTTCCTTCAAGGCATGAAGCTGGGGTAAGCAATCCCTCAGGGTGCACCCGGAAAGCATTCCCGTATGGTGAACCCTGAGCCCGAGGTAAATGGAGCCCAACAGTTCGATGAGCACCGTGGAAAACGCGACCCCGACAATCCCCATGGCGGGTATCCCGAACCCGCCGAAGATGAACCAGGGGTCGAGGATGATATTGCCGAAGAAGCCGAGGATCAGGAAATTCCTGAAGGATCGCGTGTCGCCGGTAGCATTCAAGATGGCATTGAACGTGTAGGCGAATATGAAGCCCACGGTACCTGCAAAGATGGTGTTCATATAAGACAGGCACATATGGAGGTACTTCTCCGATGCTCCCAGGAGAGTGAAGAGCGGCGGCGAGGCTATCAGGCCAGCCACGGTCAACCCTGCCGAAAGCACTATCCCGAGGATGATGGTTTGCAGAGAGAGCACTTGGACCTCTCGATCCCTGCCTGCCCCCAGGGCGTTCGCGATCACGGCGGTGGCGCCAGTCGACAGACCGCTCCCCAGTGCGATGATGATGAAAAAGACGGGAAAGGACAGCGAGAGGGCCGCCAGGGCCTGGGTCGAGATCAGACCGGCGAAGTAGGTGTCCACCACGTTAAACATGGTGTTGAAGAAAAAACCAATACTCGCGGGGATTGCAAGGGTGCGGATGAGTTTCGGTATCGGTTGCGTGTTCAGTGTGTTGTTATTCATGAGCACAGAGCTTCCGGTATTGCCCCCCGATGAACAGGGGATGCGCAGGCCGAGCTATTAGGCTTTTAGGGAGGTGTTCACCCCATCATTCGTGAAATATTGAGCCTCTTGATGGGGGGGTCATGACGCCCGGTTCTTCCTGCCCATCATGGGAGAAGAACACTCGGTTCTTTCCCCCGCGTTTCGCCAGGTACATGTTCTTGTCCGCTCTCTCCATGAAGCTCCCCAAGTCCTCATCTTCTTGCAACTGGGCAACACCGATGCTGACCGAGATATGCATGGTCTGTCCGTCTGGCACGCAAAAAGCCTCCTCTACGAGGCGCGACCGTATCTTCTCGGCAACGGTCAGGGCATCCTGCCACGGGGTTGAACGGAGGATCACGGTAAACTCCTCCCCGCCATAGCGGAAGGCATCATCTGACTTTCGCAATGATTCCCTGAGGAGTTCCCCCATGTTCGCAAGCACCTTGTCACCCTCGACATGGCCCCATCTGTCATTGAAACACTTGAAGTTGTCGATGTCCAAGAGGATAAGAGAAAGCGGTATCTTGTGGCGTTTTGCCATGGCGATCTCGGTCTCGAGCTGTGCATAGAAATGTCTGACATTGTAGAGACTGGTGAGCGGGTCGGTCATGCTCAGCAACTTGAATTGCTCCTCGCTCTCCTTCCGGTAGGTGATGTTGTGCAGGACGATGATGCGGCCCTGCAGTCTGTGTTGACGGGTAAAGAGAGGGGATATCTTGAGATCGAAATACTGGGGGGTTCCGTCGATATTCAGGTGGATCTCCTCATGCGCCTCGGTGATCTCGAGGTACCGGTCGATGATATCGGGACGATTGGTGAAGAGCTTTCCAACGGTTTTGCCGATGACCTCGCTCGCAGTGCATCCAATCAATTTCAGTGCGGCCGGATTGATGGCCACTATACGTAAGCTCTCGTCCTGGACGATCATGGCGTCCTCCATGTTTTCGATGATGACGTCGTGCGCCACGGGTATGATGTCGAACAGTTGATAACGTATGATGGCCAAGGACAACATTGCACCGGTCAGGGTGAAGGCGAACGGAGACAGGTCCAGCCACGGGTAGGGATTCAACCCCGTAGTATAGAAGATGTTAGCAAGAAAAGGGAACAGGGCTGCGATGAGAATCAGGGTCGTCTGGGCGCGATACAGCCGGGGGGAATGCAAGAAGGCCCTGAAAGTAAGAACCGTCCCGCTGATGAGAAGGAGATACGCATAGAGGCAATTGATCCAGAAACCTGTGCCGTGTATCGAGGCTTTCATGGCAAACGGCCCGCTCGTATCCAACCATACCTTTTTATAGAAAAGCCCGTGGTAAGCATTGGTCCAAGCGAAGATGAGGGTCAGCACGGGTATTAAGCAAAGCAGGGCAAGATTCCTGCGGGTGAGCCACCTTTCCTTGCCGACATAGGCGATCGTGAAGGTGAGCCATGCCACAGGGATGGTTACGATTCCGAAGTATTTCATGTTGGCCCAGAAGAGCTTGTCTACAAGGTGCGCCGATGCAAGCTCGAAGGCATAGCACACCAACCATACCATGATGGCAATCATCATAATGATGAAAGACCTTTTCCCTTGTATTTTCCTGCCTTTGAGAGCGATATAGACCGGTGGTATGAGCATGAATACTGCGGTAAAGATCAGTGTCCAGGTGTACGGCGTTTTTTGCCACATGATGATGCAGCCCCCTATATCCTGCTCCTGGGCGGAGGATCATATTCACACCTCTTTAAAAACTTATAGATCATGCTCAAATGATATCGGTTGGAATGTCGGTATTCTTAACCGTAGGTAATGTCGGCGTTTTTTCTGAGGCCAGGAAAAAAGATCAATCCCCAACACCCCTGGATCTTCAGGGGGGGCGGGGAGGTGTGACTCGGGCCATCCCTGGCCCTCGCCTTTCAGGCGTGTCTTAAAACGCGTCCAATTCAGCTATCCTGCCGAATTGTGACTCGGGCCATCCCTGGCCCTCGCCTTTCAGGCGTGTCTTAAAACGCGTCCAATTCAGCTATCCTGCCGAATTGTGACTCGGGCCATCCCTGGCCCTCGCCTTTCAGGCGGCCTGACAACCGTCCAATTTTGCTTCCCTGCAAAATGGTGAGCTCTCTTGATTGGTGCAAGGTAAGAGCAGATGTCCATCGGTCCTTGCAGTGCGCTGTCTATATCTATGCCTTCAGGGCGTCTTCGATCTGAGACATGGCCTTCGCGACGTTCTCGTAGCTGTTGAAGGCGCTGATCCTGATGAAGCCCTGGCCGCATCTCCCAAAGCCAGCACCCGGTGTGCATACCACACCTGCCTTGTGGAGGAGGAGTTCAAAGAACGCCCACGAGTCCATCCGGCAGTCTACCCAGATATAGGGAGAGTTCTCTCCACCGGTGCAGTCGAAACCAAGGGCTTTCACCGCCTGACGAATCAGGGCGGCATTGTGCATGTAATAATTTGTGAGCGCCCGCACTTCGTCCCCGCCTTCCCTGGAATATATCGCTTCGGCTGCCCGCTGCACGGGATAGGAGACGCCGTTGAACTTCGTGGCGTGGCGCCTGCTCCAAAGGGCATGCAAAGGATGTTTCCGGCCCGAACGGTCATAGGCCATGCAGGTCTTCGGGACCACGGTATAGGCGCAACGCGTTCCGGTGAACCCCGCGGTCTTCGAGAAACTGCGCGACTCGATGGCCACCTCTACCGCGCCCTCAATCTCGTAGATCGATCGCGGAATGACATCGTCCCTGATATAGGCTTCATACGCCGCGTCATAGACGATGATCGCCTTGTTTTCCCGGGCGAAGTCCACCCACTTCTTCAGTTCATTCCTGGTGATGGTGGCGCCGGTCGGGTTGTTCGGAAAGCAGAGGTAGATGAGGTCGACTCGCGCCTTGGGCAGTTCGGGGATGAAATGGTTCTCCCGGGTGCAATCGAGATACACGATCCCCTCATACCGTCCATCCTTATTCTCCCCTGTCCTGCCGGCCATGACATTGGTATCGAGATAGACGGGATAGACGGGATCGGGTATGGCGACGGTGATATCGGTCGCGAAGATCTCCTGGATGTTCGCCGTATCGCTCTTGGCGCCGTCGCTCACGAAGATCTCGTCCGCCGCGATGTCCGCCCCCCGGGACTGAAAGTCCTCGCTGGCAATCTTCTCCCGGAGAAAGGAGTAGCCGTAATCAGGGCCATAGCCGTGGAAGGTGCTCTCATCGGCCATCTCCTCCACCGCCTTGCGGAAGGCGGCTATGCAGGCCTTCGGCAGCGCCCGCGTGACATCGCCGATGCCAAGCCGGATGATCTCCCGGTCCGGATTTCTCTCCTGGAAGGCGCCGATCCTTTTCCCGATCTCGGAAAAGAGGTACGATGCCGACAGCTTGAGGTAATGTTCGTTGATCTTGATCATACATCCATCCCCTCATAGGGCATTTTCAGGCCAAACCGAAAACCCAACAAATCTCCGCTCAGATAGAGCAGGCCGAGGAAAATAGCAAGCGAATTCATTGTGTCTGGCTATTCCTTCCTTAAAAAGCGGATAGGAAAAAGCTCCATTCTGCCGCCCTTCTTGGCCTCAAAGGGCGCAAGAATCCACAACCACCCTCTTCCACTCAGGATTACATCCCAATTCTCCTTCTGCCTTTTCATCTTTGATTATGGGAGTTTGATCTTCCTCTTTTCCTGTTCGGGATGCGGCCTGTAGAACAGAGCGATATTCCCAATCAGGCCCACCATCTCGCTCTCTGTTCGCGCCTCGATCACTCGCGAAAGCTCGGTCTTTGCTTCCTTGAAGTCCAGGAACTTGACCTTGATGAGCTCATGCGCATGAAGCGCCTCTTGCGCGGCCAGGATCAGTTCTCCGGTCAGCCCGTTCTTTCCGACCTGGATCACCGGCTTCAATCTGTGTGCCAGACCCCTCAGATATGTCCTTTGCGAACCCTTGAGCTTCTTCATCCTCTCCCCACCCTCATTCCAGCATGAACCTTGTTAGACCAGACTCCGTCCCTCCAGGTGAAATTTCAGGTCCATCATGGGGAATCATGACGCTGTTGTCAAGCTGGGGAGAGGCCGGCTTCGTTCTCCCCGCTCCAATACATGGGATACTTCCGATCTGCCCATGGTTAAAAGAGGCAATACATTGGGGGTTTTTTGGTGGAGCCGAAGGGGATCGAACCCTCGACCTCATGAATGCCATATATCTATTAAGGATATCCAGTTTATGCATAGTGTTCGTTGTTGATAGGCATAGCTTGATAAATCAAGACATGAGGGGCAACCATTTTACATGGTGTTGCCCCCTTTTATTTGAAACGATAAATTTGACCTACTGCGCAGCAGGCATCTCCATCGTAAGAGCTAAAATGGTAGTTTTGCCGGTGTAGACTATATGTACATCCTTTGAACTACCGATATAACCGGCTTTATTGACGCTGACAATGTAATCGCCAGGCTGCAGATATGTAAACACCACTTTGCCCTGGCTGTCAGTAGTCAGCGTCTTTGAAACGCCCGAACCCAAAAGGCTTACTGTCACGCCTTCGAGCAGGAATGGACTGGGTTGACCTCCCTGTTTCTGAACAGTTACGATTACATTCGTGTATAATTTGACCAGGGAATAGTCTAACAGGTAAGGCTGGCTTCCGGAGATCACTACACTTTGGCGTGCAATGAGAGGAGCATATCCGGCTTTGCTGGCGTTTACATAGTACCAACCAAGCTTCAGGTTGCTGAATGTGGCTGTCCCCTGCGCATTCGTGGTCGCTGACTGAGACGTGCCATCTGCAGAAATCATTGTTACGGCCGCTCCACCAACCAGTTCTCCGAAGTTCGGGTCCTTGACGGTGACTACCAGGGTCCCGAGATTGAGAGTGATGGACATGGACACGTTTGCTTCCTGACCGCTTGCAATGTTCACAGTAGTCTGGCTTCCCACATAATCCGTCTTGTTGGCTCTGAAAAGATAACTCCCCTGAGGGATATTGGTGAAAGAGACAAAACCACTGGCATCCGTTGATTTGCCATAGCTTACATTACCATAAACTACGCCGACGAATGCTTGATCCACCGGGATTCCATTGCAGGTCACCTTGACCTTGGCGCTCCCGAATTTTGAGATGGTTATGGGCACATTTGCTTCCTGTCCGCATGCTACGTACACAGTTGCCTGGTTGTTTGCGTAATCAGCCTTGCCAGCTGAAAATAGATAACTTCCCTGAATCATGCTGCTGAAAGAGGCCGAGCCGCCGGCATCCGTTGTCAGGCTCAGGGTCTTGCCGCTTCCTGTTGCAGTGACGCTTGCTCCTGTCACAGGGTTTCCATTGGAAGTCACCTTGACCTTGGCACTCCCGTATTGGAACAGGATGTATTTACTTGGAGTTGTCTTACCACCACTGATGGACAAGGCCATGGTGGGGATAGGCGAATAATAGCCTGTCTTGCTGACAGAATATGAATATTGTCCGACCGGGATGCTGCTGAAGGACGCATCCCCCTGGGCATTTGTCAGCTGGGTCACGGATTGGCCGTTGACCACCATGGAAATTGCCGCAGCGCCGACAGGGTTGCCCACACTGTCACAAACCGAGATCAGTGCACCGCCGACATTTGGAACAGGGATGAGTGCAGGCTTGGTTATCTGTTGCTGTTTCAAAGCAGGGGTCCTGGTCGTACTTGGGCTGGTAATGGTCTGCGATGCCACAGGGTAAGGCAGGATCAGAGCCAAGAGGATTACCGTTGCCGAGATCATGAAAGAAGTACTTTTCATCATTTCCGCTCCCTTCTTTGATCATTATGAAAGGCCAATGAATTATTATACTGTAGTTCACAGCATACATGAGTGTCAAGATAATATGGGTGCTGGATAGTCACTGGCGGCCTTCGAGGAGGGTCTTGAGACTATCCAAGGTCAACCTCTGTTAAATTTTTCATGAGATTATCTCTAAATGTTCATACTGAAGATATTATTCGAAGATCTAGACAAGCTATTCAGAGTGGCAAATTTTAATAATCTTATAAGATCTTATCTTTTAAAGAATAATTGATATGCGCTAAATAAACCAACTGCACAAAAAGTGCACAGCTTGAAGTGATATAGGAAGACCTGAAAGCGATAACTATTTGATAATTATTGGTGGAGCCGAAGGGGATCGAACCCTCGACCTCATGAATGCCATTCATGCGCTCTCCCAACTGAGCTACGGCCCCACGCGATAGAGCAAGGTGCTAGCATAAGAGATAGGTATAGTCAAGAATAAGACAAAGGGGGAAATTCATTCATGCGTGACGAATTAATAGTGAAAAGTGACGAGTGATCAGCGATCAGAAAAAGAGCATTGGAACAGATCGATGCGGGGAAACAACCTTATGGCTTTGACGTATGCTGCCGCTGGATAGCTCCATGTTCAAGACGATCTGCCTGCTTATAGATGAACCGTGCCGTAATAGCTATAGCGGATACTATTCCCAGGATGGTGAAGGTCATTTCATGTCTTCCTTTCCCGGATCACTTCCTGCACGAAGCCCTTGAAGCCGAGCACGACACCGATGACCAGGAAGACCAGGGTGAAGTTGGGGGCCATGTTGGTGACCTTGTCCAGGTAGAGCCCGAGATAGAGTCCGAGGAAGGTCGCGACGACCAGGACGAGACCGTGTGCGCTGATGCGCGCTATCTTGTTCATCAACTCCCGGGATAATCTCTCTTTCCGCATGGCGCCCCCCTTGTCTCTTCTGCCTTAGAACAGCAGGGCGATGAACTGCCGTGCCGGGGCGGTGTTCACGCCGACGAGCAGGGCGATGAGGACGAATACCGCGACTGCCTCGGCAGGCTTGAGCCCCAGTACCTTGTAGGTGAACCGGATCCCGATCCCTGTCACGAATAAGCAACCGATTACGATCCAAAGTGCTAACATCTTCTTTCTCCTTTCCTTTGTTCTCTAGCATCGTACAGGCAAGGGACGTGCCAGATTTCTATGCATGTAACTTATTGAAATCACGAGTTATTAAAAAGGCGTTTTCCTTATCGTTGACATTCTGGCACGCGATGAAGTCAGACCAGGGGACGCCAGGTACAAATTGTCAAATCATCAAGAAAGCCCAGGGCTGGGATGTGACATTTTGACAATTATGCAGTCCATCCATACCCATTGAACTTGAGGAGGGCGAGGGTATGACATCAGAACATAAGGGCGGTCAGGATATAGTCGGCGACGAGTATGCTCACGGACGATATGACCACAGAATAGGTGGTTGCCTTGCCGACCCCCTCTGCGCCACCCGAAGTTGTGTATCCCTTGAAGCATCCCACAGCCGCGAGGATGGCCCCGAAGACCGCGGCCTTAATGAGTCCCGCATCGAGATCTGAATAATCCACGTACTGGACGATCCGCGACATGAACATGCCCTCGTCGATGCCGAGGAGCTTAACTCCGACGATATAGGAGCCGATCATGCCGATGCTGTCGAAGATCAAGGTGAGCATGGGCATCAGGATCACGGCGGCTATGATGCGGGGTATGACAAGGTATTGGATCGGGTTGACGCCCATGACAGTTAGGGCGTCGATCTGTTCGGTGACCCGCATGGTGCCGATCTCGGCTGTCATGGCCGAGCCAGCCCGGGCGGTCACCATAAGGGCGGCGAGTACCGGTCCCAGCTCCCTCACGAGGCCCAGGGCCGTGGTCGATCCGA
>CAYGXB010000034.1:0-16393 GCA_964353605.1 uncultured Bacteriovoracaceae bacterium | reverse complement strand
AGCGAGGTGTGCAAAACCCAAAATAGTAGGCGCCTGGGCGCTCTGGGCATGCTTGTACGACTTAAGAAGGTCCCGTGCTAGACGCTTTCTCTCCGTGATATCCCGGATCACCATCTGGAAGCCGATGAGATTGCCATCCTTCTTGATCACCCGGGCATTGCATTCCACATCGAAGACAGCGCCTTCCCGGTTGACGATCCGGAACTGGAAATCCTTCACATCGTATTCATTGAGGAGTCTGGCGAGCATCCTGACCTCGACGACCGAAGCATCTTCAGGGTGCACGATGTCTATAAAGGGGCCGTCGAGGCTGTCGATATTGGGGATTCCGATGGCCTCATAGAAACGCGGGTTGGCCATGAGGATCTTGTTGTTGCGGTCCACCAGGATGACCATGTCGATGATGTTCTCGTAGAGCTCCCGGTATCTTAGCTCGGATTCCTCGAGTGCCTTAGCTCGCTTCTCTACCTCATCCTCAAGGTTGTGGGCATAGTAAGAGAGCCGTTCTGAAAGAGAGTCGAGCTCCATACGAAGGTTGAACTCCCTCTTCCTCGCCTTGGTATCCTCATAGCATTTTATGACCATGAGAGCGATGATGAAGAAGAAGAAAAAGCTGTTACTAAAGAAGATCTTGGTGGTTTCTTCGGTTGGTTTGCTGAAGATGAATATAGGGGCAATGTAGATGAAGAACAGCATGTACCCGGAAATCGCCGACTGCATGACATTCAGAGGCAAGATGGCGGCAAAGGTGATCAGCACCATCAACAAGCCAGCATAGTAGAACGATCCATATCCACCGAGAATCACGATCATGAGGGATATGGTCGCCCCGGCGATGAAATAGGCAGTGATGGCAATCAGGAAAGGGTGCCTATGGCCGATATCCTTGTAATAAAAAAAGAGGAGGACGAGGAACAAAATGGAACATGTTATCCGGTATACAATGAAGAGCTTCAGATATTCCCTGACCACCACATAGTCGAGAATGGAAAAGAGGGGGATCAGGATGATACCCACCCAGAGGATGGCATAAACCCGCTGATAGAGCAGATCTTTTGTCTCCTCCTGATACCTTTGGAGATGCTTCTTGTCGATTACAACCATACAACCTTCCAATATCGGCAAAAGCCTTTGTAATCATTAATATCCTCAGAGTCTCTTGCTCTATTTCTCCTCATGTCCGCGTCAGATATGCTCAGGTTGCATCAGGAGATTGTATTCATCTCCAAAAGGCGATGCCTTGCTGAAATCAGGAACATAGGTTTGCGTGGATTCAATCTCCTGCGCGAAGATGGTTTCAAAACCGAGATCAACGGCCCTTTTAAGTACGACCTGGTATTCCTCAGGGGAGAGCTTTCTTTGCATCTCACGGATACGGCCGTAATAGAAGACAGGATTGTACTGTGACATGATGCTCACCGGTACCTTTGTCGAGACCGCGGAGAGGAATTCAAGGACGGCAAAGGGGTTGGAGAGCATACCGGGAAGGACGAGATGCCTGATGATCAGCCCCTCTATTGCGGTACCCCTGTCATCCATCTCCAAAGGGCCTGCAAAATTCCAAATCCAAGCAACTGCATCCCTGGCCCGGTCCCAGTAATCTTTAACCTTGCTCAACATCCTCCCTGTTTGATTATCCCCGTACTTGACATCCACGAGGTAAATCTGGATATGGGGACGGAGCCTTTCCAGAGTTTCTCTGCGCTCATATCCGCTCGAATTCAGCATGACTGGAATGCAAAGACCCATTTGGCGCGCCTGAGATAAGGCATCTATGAGAGCGGGGGTAAAGTGCGTCGGCGAGATCAGGTTTATGTTCGCGCAGCCCATTGCCTGCAGTTTGAGCATATAGACAGCCAATGCATCGACCGGGATGGTGTACCCGAGGCCTGTATGGCTTATCTGCTTGTTCTGACAATAGGCGCACATGAGCGGGCATCCGGAGAAGAATATGGCGCCTGACCCAGCCCCGGTCACCAGCGGCGGCTCCTCGCCCTTATGTGCAAGGATGGCGGCCACCCGCAAGGCCTCTCCTGCATGGCAGGGGCCTTGCATCTGGGATCGGTCAATCCCGCACCGTCTCGGGCACAATACGCACGTCATTCCTGCTGCAGCTTTTCCAAGCGGGCTTTCCCCTTCTCATCGCGCGGGATCGCATCCACAAAGACCACGACCCTCGGAGTTTTGTAGGAAGCCAGCTGCTTCCTTGCATAGTGCTTTATGTCGTGCTCGGTGAGGTGCATATTCTCCCGCACGATGTAGGCTTTGATGATGGCGCCGCGCATAAGATCAGGTATCCCGGTGATGGCGGAATCCTTCACCCCCGGGATGGTGTTAAGGACCCCTTCGACCTCCTTGCAGTACACATTGAACCCGGAGGTGATGACCATCTCTTTCTTGTATCCCGTGATGAAGATGTAGCCGTCTTCATCCATATAGCCCAGATCCCCGGTATAGAGCCACCCATCCTTGATGATTTGAGAGGTCTCCTTCTCCCGTTTATAGTATCCTTTCATGATATTCGGCCCCTTGAATAGGAGCTCCCCGATACGTCCCCCTTCCAGGGGGTTCCCGTTCTCATCCACAACCATGGCCTTGACACCCGGCACGGTTTGCCCGATGGATTCCGGCTTTATCGGCCGGTGCTTCCGGTTTACCGTACATACCGGAGATGCCTCAGTGATGCCATACCCCTGGCGGATAGCTTGGTGAAACTTTTCCTTGAAGGCGTTATAGATCTCGATGGAGAGCGCCGAACCACCTGCAACCAAGGTCCTGACCTTTGTATAATCCAGATCCTGCACATCCGGATGGTGAACGAGGCCGAAGAAGAGGGTCGGCACTGCGATGAGGGCGGTGATGCCGGCCTCCTTGAGCGCATGGTTCAATTCCTTGAACTCGAGCCGCTTCATGAGATAGACGGTGCCGCCGTAGCGGAGCATGGAGAGCATATTGCCACTGGCGCTGAAGGAGTGGAATAACGGGATCACGGTCAGCATCATCTCGCTCTCGTCACTGTCCATGCAGAGCCGCATTAGGTCTGAATTGTGGTCGAGGTTCTTATGGGTGAGCATGGCGCCCATGGGGTACCCGATGAGGCCGGAGGAATACACCATGGATGCCACCGTGTCAGGCTCCAGATCCTCACAGATATCGCGGGCCTCCCCGCTCGCCCATTCCCTGAAGTTTCCTCCTTCGCCCGTGGTTATGATGATATCCAAAGGGCATTGTTCCTTTATCTCGCGGTAGGCATCCACGTTGTTCTGTTCCAGGATAATGGCCTTGGAATCAGAGTCCTTGATGATATGGGCAAGCTCACGCACCGTATAGGAAGGGTTTACTGGAACGACCGTTGCCCCAAGGCCGGCAATGGCCATATAGGAAATGACAAACTCGGGGATATTCGGCAGCATCAGGATGGCATGTTCTCTCTTGCCAATCCCGGCTTTCCTGAGGGCTGTTCCCAGAGACCGTGACCACTTTTGGAGTTCAGCGTAGGTGATTTCCTTATCTCGGGTCTTGATGCATATCTTGTTTGGTCGCTCTTTAGCGTGTATGTCCAACCATGAATAAATGTTCATAATCACCCCTTTTCAATATCTTATGCTCATAATCACATACCATCGCAGTACTAATATATTTGTCGGCAAGACCCTGCATGCATTCATACCGTCATTTGCATGATTTCCTGTGGTTTGACCACACCTCGTTCCAGGATGATCCAGCATATACACGCCGGGGGGACTTTTTCAAAGTATATATTTTTCACACTCACGCCTGAAGGGGGAGAGTCCCACACCTCGTAGGGATCACCTTCCTCCAGGGGAAAGGCCTCATCCCTGAGGGTTATCTTCCTCCGTTCCGCCAATATATACACCTTTGCGCCCAAGGCTTGGGCACACCATGCTATCATGGCCGATCCCATCTTGTTGATCACGGTGCCGTCTTTCTCAATACCGTCAGCACCCATGAGCACTATGTCAACGTCCTTGAGTATATGGAATAGGGAGGCATCGGTAATCAGCTCTACATTGAGGCTCAGCTCTGCTGCCTGTGTTGCAGTTCGGCGACCTTCAAGCCCCGGCCGGGACTCGGTTATTACCAGGGAGCACCCCTTGTCCTTGAGGATAAGGAGGGCCTTTTCTATTGATGAGCTGTAGGAATGGAGAAGCACCTTCGCCCCGTCTGGGATGATATCCTTGAGGTGCTCAATAGACTTCTCGACTGCGCTTTCCAGCTCTTCTCTATGCCATTGTACCAATGCCCGAATTCCCGATTGCGCCTCGCTGATGTCGCGGTATCGAGGAATATCCCGCATGAGGAGTTCGAGGGTGGTATCTATAATAATCATGGAAGGTCTCACCGAGCGGATTCTGTCGTTTGCTCTCGCAATATCTGCTATGAGCACCTCAGTCTTGGCAGCATTGGATATCCTGCAAAGGTTTGCTATGAAGTTCAGGCTAAAGAGTGCGAGCTGCCGGGCGCCGCTGGTCTTATCCTCTTTAAGCTGCTGTACAAACGCAGAGATCTCGTTCTCGAGAGCAATCTCAGATACCCTCTCATAAACCTCCCAGAGGCCCGGCACGGTGTTTATTTCCCTGATCGTGAGCGGCGCGACCCACTTAAGTTCGAGATTTTCCCAGTCAAGGGTTATCCGGGAGGGGTCGGCAACCTCGCAGAGGAACGGATGAACCATCCATTTTCTCCCCAGCTCTTCGTCGAGCACACAAACGGGCTCGGCCTTTCTCAGGAGGGTATAGTCTCCCCTCTGCAATGAGGTCTCTTCCGCGATCTCGACAGGAAAGTGCTCATCAGGATCCCCTTCCAGGTAACCGCTGATCCCCGACCATCGTCCCTGATAGGTACCAACCCTTGCGCTCCTCCTCACCAAGGCTATCTTGCCCGTATGGTAAAGAAAGACCGTCACGACATGTATTTCATTCATCCTTTTGACCAACTCTTCAGACAAAATTTATAACAATCAAAATCCTCGCCGGAGTCTGCTTGGAAAAACCTATTCCGTACACAGAAGATCTTCAATTCCTCATTGCCCTGGTTGTTGCACACCGAGCAAAAAGCCTCGGCTTCTAGGAGTCCCTCCCGGTGCAGCACATGCTTTTTATATTTGGGACAGGCCTTGCACACGGCATGAGATTCATCCCTCAGGATGCACCATACACAGTGGGCCTTCCGGAAATCCATGAGGCCTTACCATAATCTCTGTCTAAGAAAAGGACAAGGCATATTTCGCCCCCCTGCAAAGCCAATGCCCTCGGCCCCCCTCTGTCTCAAGGGGGTCCAAGTGCACCGGGGTATATTCCCAGACCATCTCCGTCGACCAGCAAGCATACCCCAGGTATGTCGAGCCTCTGAGATTAGGGGGTAGATCTTTTGGCTCTCCCAGATACACTGCGTTGACACCCCTGGTTCAATACGATATAAATCTTTCATGAAGGTCCTCTTCCGTGCCGATGAGATTGCCGAGAGGGTGAAGCAACTAGGGAAAGAGATATCGGAAGACTATCAGGACAGGGATCTCGTCATGGTGGGGGTATTGAAGGGCGGTTTCATGTTCCTATCTGATCTGGTGAGACAGATTGACTTACCCATGCAGCTCGATTTTGCGCGGGTTTCAAGCTATACCGATTCGTACACTCCTGCCCATGAGGTAAAGATCATGATGGATGTCGAGACCAACATCAGGGAGAAAGATGTACTTATGGTTGATGATATCCTTGATACGGGACAGAGCATGCATGTATTCAAAGCACACCTCGCCCGGAAGTCTCCAGCCTCGTTGAGGGTCTGTACATTGATCGATAAGACGTTCAGACGGTCTGCGCCGATTACGCCAGATTTCTTCGGGTTCCGTATAAAAGATGGTTTTATCGTGGGGTATGGGTTGGACTATGCGGAAAAATACCGGTCACTGCCTGATATCTATGTACTCAATTTTGAAAATGGGAGGTAACGCTCTTGAAAGTGGTAGCGTGCCCAAACTGCAAAAGTAAGTTCAAGGTGGACGAAGCCGCACTGAAGAAGGACAGAGTGAAGATGCGCTGCAGCTTCTGTTCCCATGTCTTCACCTTCCAACAGAAGGAGGATCTCTCCCTTGAGCAGGAGTTCGAAAGCCTACTCTCCGGCGAAGACCAGAAACCGCTCTCTGAGGAATTTGAACTGGAGGAGACAGGGCCAAAGGGCGCTCTGGAGGAAGGACAACCCGAGGTGAAGGTCGGTCCACTCGGTGTGCCCGGCAAGGAACATGTGATCGAGCCCGAGGCGCAGCCGGAATCTGTTATCCGGGAGATCGATTCCATCCTGGGGACCGGAGAAGAGGTGGGGGTGTATACACCAGGTGAGATTGCACTGGAAAAAGAGAAGGCCAGGCCAAGGTATTGGATATGGGGCCTGGTTGCCTTCCTCCTGGTAAGCGCGGGGATCGGTGTATGGGTTTACCGGGACAGGCTGCACTTCATCGGGAAACCTCCGGAGGTATCCCCCGCACTGGAGCGGGGCCCTTTCTTCAAGATACTTGAAAACAGCATCACTTATGAAATTGTGAACAACCGTACGGAGGGGACAACTCTGGTCGTCAAGGGGATAACGACGAAACTGGTCAAGCGACCCCTCAAATCAATCCTCATAGAAGCACGCGTGTACGACAAGAACAAGAGCCTCCTGGAGACAAAGATAGCCTATGCTGGCATTATCCCAGACAGGGATGAATTCATCACGAACAAGAAGGAAGATATCGATACCCTGCTCACAGCCGAACCTGCTTCCATCGGGGCGCTCTCGGTATCTGACGAAATCCCCTTTGCGATAGCCTTTTTTGGCAAACCTGCCCTGGAAGGTGTCTCATTCCAGGTTGAGGTGAAGGAATATCGTTGGCAATAAGAGACATATCCCTGGTAGATAGGATCAAACTCCTCGGAATCCTCCTCTTCAATATCTTTATCGTGGGTACCCTGGGTTTCCATCTCATCGAGGGGTGGGGGATGCTCGACTCGTTCTTCATGACCCTCATCACGGTCACGACCATCGGCTATGGGGAGATCCACCCGCTGTCATCCTCGGGGAAGATCTTCGACATCATCCTCATCTTCATGGGGGTTGGCACAGCGGCCTACAGCTTTGTAACCGCAACCCAAGTTGTAGTAGAAGGAGAGGTACAAAGGCTCTTAGGGAGGCGAAGGTTGGACAGAAAGATCATGCGATTGCAGGGGCATTACATCATCTGCGGGAATGGGAGGATCGGTTCGCTCATCTGGAAAGAGTTCCATGGTGCGGGGAAGCCGTTCGTGGTGATCGATTCGGACCACAGCGCCATCACCCCCCTGGAGATGGAGGACATACCCCATATCCTGGGGGATGCCACCCAGGAAGAGACCCTTATCCGGGCGGGGATCAAGCGGGCCAAAGGCCTGATCGCCACCGCCAGCTCCGATGCAGCGAATGTGTACATCATCTTGATCGCCAAGGATCTCAACCCCGATATCTTTGTCCTGGCGAGGGCGGAGACAGAGGATTCCATCAAGAATCTTAAACGCGCCGGAGCTGACCGGGTGATATCTCCCTACCTCATCGGCGGCCGACACATGGCCAATATCATCCTGAAACCAACGGTGGTCGACTTCGTCGAACTCGCCACGGGAGAGAAGCAGGACGATTTCTTCATCCAGATGGAAGGGTTCAAGATAAAGGAAGATTCGGTCCTCATCGGGAATACCTTGCGGGAATCCCCGATCCGGAAGGAGATCGGTCTCATTGTGGTCGCGATCAAAGGAAAAGACGGGCGCATGCTCTTCAACCCCCCCGCGGATTATATGCTTTCCGAAGGGGATGTCCTCGTGTGCATCGGTGAGCCGTCCGCATTCAATGCCATGAAACGGCTCGTCAGTGGTGAACGGCCGTGAGCATCATGGGGATTGATTATGGATCCAGGCGCATCGGGATAGCCATCAGCGACCCTTCCGGCACCATGGCCCTGCCCTTGACTACCATCGAGGTCAGGGATGATCATTCCCCCCTGGAAAAGATCAAGCACCTCGTCAAGGACTATCAGATTTCCGCGGTGGTGGTGGGTCTCCCCTACAATATGGATGGAACGCTCTCAGAGAGCGGGAAAGCAGTAATGTTGTGGTCGGAACGGCTCGGGGAAATCCTCAATCTGCCGGTCATTCTCTGGGATGAGCGGCTCACGACCTTTGAGGCTCACGATGTGCTCAACTCCCTGAACGTGAAGGTAAAGAAGCGCAGGCGGATGGTCGATAAGATCGCCGCCAGCCTGATCCTCAAGGAGTATCTACACTCGCGGACAGCATGAGATCCCTTCCCAACCTCTTTTGCATCGTCCTCTTGTCTGTCATTATGCTCCTCACCATCCATGTCTATCTCTTCCTTCGCACCGCCGTTTCCCCGGGTAAGGCAATACGCCTCGATATCGCGTCAGGAATGAGTGCATGGGAGATTTCACAGGCGCTCGAAAAGAATCATATCATCACCGATGCTCCCATGTTTATGACCATCGCCCTTATTACGAAAAAGGCCCGCAATCTCCAGGCCGGAACTTATGTTTTTGAAGGCCGGCATTATCCTCTCGAAATCATGGATACCCTTTATAAAGGAAGATCCCTAAAATACAGAATCACCATCCCGGAAGGCTATGACATCTACGAGATCGACAAGGCCCTCTCCACCATGGGCATGATCGCGCGGGACGAGTTCATCAAGATTGCCGACACAAAAGATACCGCCAGGTTCTTCAGCCTGAATGCCCCCAGCATGGAGGGATTCATGTACCCCGACACGTATCTCCTCGGACCACACATGACCTCCCGGGAGATCATTGCCCGGATGTACCGGAGGTTCAGGCAAATCTATACCCCGGAGATGCGACAGAGGGCACGCAAAGTGGGACTCACCGACCTCGAGGTCATCACGCTAGCATCCATGATAGAGAAAGAAGCTATCTCCCCGGCGGAAAAGCCCATTATATCTTCTGTCTTCCATAACAGACTGAGGCAAGGCATGAAGCTCCAGTCAGATCCTACGGCCATATATGGGATTAAAGGCTTTCGGAGGGATATCACCCCGGAGGACCTGAAGCGGGATACCCCCTATAACACCTATCTCTATAAGGGCCTCCCGCTCGGGCCCATCTGCAATCCCGGAAAGGATTCCCTCATGGCCGCCCTATGGCCGGCCGAAACCCGACATCTCTATTTTGTATCGAAAGGCGATGGTCACCACTTCTTCTCGACATCCTTCAAGGAACATAATGAGGCGATATTGAAGTCGAAAATGATGCAAAAATAACCGGAAACAGCGGCTAAAGTAAAACCCCTTTCCATTCGATACGATCGAGAATGAGGGTAACAAGAGCGGCTGTCGTCGACGATGAGTCTGAAGTCCTCGATCTCATAGAACAGATACTCAAGGAAGAAGGATTGATTGTGAGGCGGTTTAATCGTGCCGAGGAGCTCCTCGACATCCTCCCGGAACAGGAGTTTGACGTTATCATCTCCGACCTCGTCCTTCCCGGCATATCCGGGTTGGATCTTTTAGATATGCTCCATTCCATGGGTATAGAAACCCCCTTTGTGCTCATTACGGGATATGCCTCTCTTGATACGGCGATTCAGGCAGTCAACCGCGGTGCATTCTCATACATCAAGAAACCCTTCACGATCGAAGAGATACGTCTGGTGATCAACCGTCTATGGCAGAGGCAGGATCTCTTGGAAGAGGTAAGGAGCCTCAGGGAGCAGATTGTGAGACTACAGTCCATACTGGATGGGGAGCCAGAGAAAGCTGTCGAGGAAACGCCACGGCAATCGGCCAAGATCCCCCTCCCCGGCGGATATGATATGAACAAGCTCGTTGGGACGATAAAAGATCTGGGAACGCTCAGGACAGAGGGAATTATCTCGGACGAAGAGTTCGGCGAGTACAAGGGCAGGCTCTTGAAAAGGATCGTGTAAGCGTGGACGAGACGGCTCTGATCCCCGAGAATGTGCAGCATGGATTACAGGACAAGGTCCTGATCGTGGATGACGATCCCGGCATCCGGGAGACCCTTTCCGCACTTATAGAGGCTCAGGGTTATGCGACCATTACCGCCGAGGATGGACTCCAGGCAGTGAGTCTTCTCGATGCAGGTCCCTTCCTCTGCATCTTCACGGATATCATGATGCCCAATATGACCGGGATTGAGCTCATCAAGAGGATCAAGACCGAGGATATCTCCATTCCAGTCATCGTCATTACAGGACACGCCTCCATCGAAACCGCTATCGATGCCATGAAACACGGGGCATCGGATTTCATTTCCAAACCCTTCAAGACCAAGCAGATTGAGTTCATCATCAACAAGGTGCAGCGAGAGAAGCTCATCCTCGAAGAGAACAAGCGCTTTTCGGACGAGCTCCACCTCCACCGTCTCATCGATAACCTTGCCGGACAACTCGAGGACAAATCCCAGGAGATCAGCTCATTGCAGACCATATCGGACCGGATCACCAGCCTGAAAGGGATTCGGGAGATCGTCAATGCCATCGTGGATGTGAGCAGGGACCTCTTCGATAAGTCCCGGGTAACCTTCTGTCCGGTAAACCGGCAGAACCTCAAACTCATCCTCCCAGAGGGACAGGAGATAGACCTTGAAGATGTTTTGATAAAGGGCGAAATCCTCCAGGAGGTGATCAGTACCCAAGAGATGAATGAGATCAAGACCACCTTCCCGCTCCGCATAGAAGGACAAATTTTTGGTGCCTTATGCATCATCACCCATAGAATCCTGACCAAGGACGAGCAGAGCAAGATTCTGTATCTCCTCCAGCGCACGGCGGAACGCATGGAGAACGTGGCGCTGTATGAAGGATTGTACGAGAGCGTCCTTTCCACCCTCTACAGTATGGCGAAAATCCTCGATGCCCGCGATCCCTATACTTCGCGGCACTCCACCCGGGTGACCACCCTGGCTACCAATCTGGGAAAGGCCATGCAGCTCTCCGAGGACGATCGTGATGTCTTGTACATAGCATCATCCCTTCATGACATCGGCAAGGTCGGTGTCCCTGACAGCATCTTAAGAAAGCCGGATAAGCTCAGTAAAGAGGAGTTCGATGTCATCAAGCGGCATCCCGAAATCGGGGCCGATATCCTCAAGGCCATCACCATCATGCACCGGGAGACTGAGATCATCCGGTATCACCACGAACGGTATGATGGCAAGGGCTATCCTGCGGGGCTAACTGGTACCGAAATCCCAGTGTTATCCCGCGTGATCGCCCTAGCCGACTCATACGATGCCATGACATCGGATCGGCCCTACCGGAGAGGGATCCCGGTCGATATGGCCGTTCAGGAGATCCTACGCTGCAAGGGGACACAATTCGACCCCGAGATCGCCGACATATTCATCAACATCGCCCGGGAGGGATAAGGCAGGGCAAGCTGCTCCTCCGAATCCCCATGCTCGTGTTGCTTCAACCGGTTATGGGAGGAGATGTAGGTTAGGGTTGCGGCATGGTCGGGGCAGGGTTCACGGACGATCGCATGGCACCGAGCTGTGCCTCCAAGGCTTGCACCTTCGAGCGCAACTGATTGTTCTCCTGGACGAGGGCCTGATTCTGGTTTAGTGTTGATCGTAAAAAAGCATTCTCCCGTTCCAGAGAGGCTAGCTGCGCCTGGAGATCCACAGTCTGGCCAGCGGCTGGTTTGCCACCCTTTATGAGCATACTTACCTCGTCTTCGAGACTCTTGTTCTTCGCGCTGATTTGGGCATTCTTTTTCTCGAGCCCCACCAAATAATCGCTCACCTCCTGCAGGACCTCTCTGTAGTCCTGTGCCTTCTGTTTATGATAGCCCCAGATATAAAAGCCGAGCCCGAATCCGATGACGAAGATGATGACCGACATGATCAGGATCGCATTCGGCCCCTTCTTTTTCTTCTCTCCCTCCATAAGCACCTCCTACTTTAAGATCTAGGGCATAATCAGTAAACAGTCAAGCGGCTTCCAATCAAGTGCCTGCTTCAGCAAAAAGGGTTCATGTCACTTTTTTTATCATCTATTTTACATGATACATGAATGTATCGCTTCTCTTGTTTTATACAATTATACCCCTGTGATTAATCGGGGCGTCACAATTTCACCAATAATATCAATATTATATGTGCCGCCCAAGTAGTGGCACCATCCTTGCTTTTTACCCGTCTATAATCAATCCAAGGAGGAATTTATTATGATCAACGCAGGAGACACGGCTTGGATGCTGGTGGCAACGGCCTTGGTGATGTTCATGACCCCGGGGCTCGCCCTGTTCTACGGCGGGCTGGTCCGTTCCAAGAACGTCCTGGGGACCATGATGCAGAGCATCATCAGCCTTGGTGTTGTTTCGGTTATATGGGTTTGCTATGGGTATAGTCTCTCATTCGGACCCGATATGGGGGGGGATTATCGGAAGCCTCCAGTGGATAGGCCTCAGCGGGGTTGGAACGGACCCGGGCCCCTATTCCGACAAGATCCCCCACCTGCTCTTCTGCGCCTTCCAGCTCATGTTCGCCATCATCACCCCGGCGCTTATCACCGGTGCCTTTGCTGAGCGTATGAAGTTTTCCGCCTTCCTTGTCTTCACCATCCTATGGAGCACATTCGTGTACTTCCCGGTGTGCCACTGGGTATGGGGCGGGGGTTGGCTCGGCAAGCTCGGAACCCTGGACTTTGCCGGGGGCACGGTTATCCACATCAATTCCGGGGTAGCCGCCCTGGCAGCAGCCCTCATCATAGGCAAGCGGAAAGGGTACAAACAGGAACCCTTCTATCCGCACAACCTCACGATCACCGTGCTGGGAGCCTCCATGCTCTGGTTCGGCTGGTTCGGCTTCAACGCCGGGAGCGCCCTGGCTGCTAACGGGACGGCCGCCATAGCCTTTTGTACTACCCAGATTGCGACGGCTATGGCTGTGCTGGCATGGACGCTCGCGGACAAGATCTTCCACGGGAAACCTACTACCCTAGGAGCGGCCTCCGGAGCGGTGGCGGGTTTGGTTGCTATCACCCCTGCGGCGGGGTTCGTTGGTCCTTTGTCTGCGATCATGATTGGATTCGTTGCAGGCATTGTCTGCTTCCTGGCAATTATGATCAAAGAGAAGCTCGGGTATGACGACTCACTGGACGTGGTTGCCGTTCACGGCGCAGGAGGCCTCTGGGGAGCCCTGGCTACTGGTTTGTTCGCTTCAGTTGGCGCACAGGGGCTCTTCTTCGGGAACCCCAGACAGCTTGCCATACAGGCGTTAGCGGCCTTAACTGCCATAGTCTTCTCTTTTGTGGTCTCTTCGATTATCCTCCTCGTGCTCAAGAAGACGATCGGCTTACGCGTGAGCGAGGAAGACGAGCTCCAGGGGCTGGACCTGAGCCAGCACGGTGAAACCGGCTACTATCTCTGGTAATCGTAGCACAGAAAGGAGACAGAACATGAAGAAGATAGAGGCGATCATCAAACCGTTCAAGCTGGATGCGGTCAAGGAAGCGCTCAATGCCGCGGGGGTCAAGGGCATGACCATCACCGAGGTAAAGGGGTTCGGCCGTCAAAAGGGGCACAAGGAGATCTACCGCGGCGCGGAATACCAGGTTGATTTCCTCCCGAAAATCAAGATCGAGGTGGTTGTGGAATCCGGCATGGTCGAAAAAGTGGAGGAGACCATCATGCAAGCTGCCCGGACCGGTAAGATCGGTGACGGCAAGATCTTCACTATACCGCTCGATGGCGTGGTCAGAATCAGGACAGGCGAGAGCGGCAACGAAGCGATCTAGAAGCACACAATTTTGCAAGATAGCAAAATTTGACAACCGAAGACCGTCCAAAGGGTGAAGGCCAGGGATGGCAGTCATCTCCCCCCTGAATCTTCAGGGGGGGGCTAAGCATCCACCAAGCACGGCTTGCAGCGCCATGCCCGACATGCCCGGTGGATGCCCCCTTTGTAGGGGCACAGCTTACTGCGTCCTCTGGGTGGATTGAGCCTTGGAGTTGGGAGTATTTTTATGGAAAGAGTATCCGGGCTTGAGCTGGCAGAGCAATTGACAAATTCTGTCGATGCCAAGATATGCACCTTGTTTGGAGGACATTTCGTACAAAACCAGAGCGACTGGTGCGTGGTGGCGATCGGAGGGTATGGAAGGAGGGATCTGTGCCCCTATTCGGATATCGATATCCTCATCCTGCTTGGGCGCCGGAAGAGGCCTTCCGAGATTGAAGAGATACTCTTCCGTATCGTCTATCCGCTCTGGAATGAAGGGCTGAATGTGAGTTATAGCGTGAGGAAGGTGAGAGAGGTGCTGTACGATGCCTCATCCGACTTCTTTCTGAAAACCTCGCTCCTGGATGCACGCCTCGTATGCGGATCGGAATCCATATTGCAGAAACTCACCGATTTCCTTTACAAGAAGAACACAAGCTTACGGAAGGTCCGGCGTTTCTATCAGGATATGGCCCTGCACAATATGAAGCGGTATGAAAAATTTGGGGATGCCTCGTATATACTCGAGCCGGATTTGAAGGATGGGAAGGGGTGTCTGCGGGATTACCACAGCATATTATGGTTGGGCAAGGCCGTACTCGGCATCGGAGACCCCATTGGTCTCGAAAAAGAAGGCTTTCTCAGTCCTTTAGATTTCAGGGAGCTCTTGAGTGCCCTGGATTTCCTCCTCAGGCTCAGGTATACGCTGCATACCTTATCTGGTCGCAAAAACGACCGGTTAAGCTTTGAGTACCAGGAGATCATTGCCAAAGAACTCGGTTTTGAAGATGGCAGCCTGGAGAGTGCCGTCGAGGCATTCATGAAATTATTCCACCGGCATGCCCTAACGATCAAGTCCATCTGCGATGCATTGTTCCTGAACCTAAAAGCACATCTGAAACTGCTTGAACCCAAGGGTCGTCTCAGGCTCGATGACCAATTTGTGCTTGATGCCGGTCTCATCAGCTTCACGGACCCCTCCCTTAAAAGACCGTGCCTCCTCATCAAGGCGTTTGAACACATCGCCAAACTCGGTCTGCCCCTGCATCCCTGCGCTCGGACATTTATCAGGAGCAACCTGGATATCATCTCCGAAGCCAGACGCGATCCAATCGCCAAGTCATCGTTTTTCCATATCCTTACGGGGGCGTATCCGGAAGCAGCACTCACCTCCATGCTGGAAATGGGGGTGCTTGAGCGCTTCATTCCTGAATTCGAAAGCGTGAAAGGTCGGATCCAGTATGATGTGTACCACACCTTCACCGTGGACATGCACAGCATTCAGACCCTTACGGAATTGAAGTCACTGGAGTCTCAAAAACCCGAGACCTGGGGACGAGTCAAGGACAGAACAGTCCTATACCTTTCCGCACTCCTCCATGATATCGGCAAGGGACATGGAATTCGGCATGCGGAGGAAGGCGGGATCGTCGCCTACAATATCACCCGCTGGCTCGAGCTTCCCCAGGAAAGCGCGGAGCTTGTTGGGTTTCTGGTCCTCAACCACCTCGCGCTTGCCAATACCGCCATGCGTCGTGACCTCTCCGAGGAGAAGGTGGCTTTTGAAATCGCGCAGAAGATGGGGGACAGCCAGAAGCTCTCCATGCTCTATCTCCTCTCGGTGGCGGATGCCAAGGCAACGGGGCCGTCCGGGTGGAATGACTGGAAGGCGACCCTGTTCCATGAACTATACCACAAAAGTCTCAACATCCTCGAGAAAGGCGACCTCAAGGACCCAGAGAATATCCTGAAATTGGACCGGAAGTGGGAGGTCCTCATCAAAAGGGTGCCGATGGAATTAGGAAGGAAGAATTCCGGCCGTCTCTGGGCTCTTCCTCAGGTATACATCCTCAACTTTGATATCCCGGAGATCATGAGACACCTAAAGCTCAGCGATGGCGTCCAGAGTTTGCAGGACATGGTTATCGATCTCACCCCGCTCGGAGAAAGGTCCCTCCTGACCATCATTGCCAGGGACCGTTCTGGACTATTTGCAATGCTAGCCGGTATTATGGCCCATAGGCATATCGAGATCCGATCGGCCAAGATCTTCACCTGGCTCAATGGCCTTGCAGTTGATGTATTCGAGGTAACACCTCCATGGCCGAATTACGAAGAATGGGACAGGATACCTAAGCTCTTCATGCTTGTCTCATCCGCTCAGCTCGATCTGACCCATGCGATGTCGGCGGCCAGACCTCTGGTAAGAGATCTGCAGAGGGTGAAATCGAGGAAACAGAATAAGGTCTTCATCGATAACAACTCATCTGATTTCTTCACCCTCATAGAGGTGTATGCCGTAAACACACTGGGCCTCCTGTACTCAATTACGAAAGCCATGAGTGATCTTGGGCTGAACATCCACCGCGCCTT
>CAYGXB010000033.1:0-16444 GCA_964353605.1 uncultured Bacteriovoracaceae bacterium | reverse complement strand
GAGCGGGGTCCCGCCGAGGATGTAGACCATGACCTGCCCGGACTGCTGCTCCTCATAGTAGGAGATGTCCATGTATTCAGAGAGCTCATCGAGGAGCTTTTCCCTCTGATCCCTGAGATCGTTGGCATTGATGCGGCCCTTGATCTCCACACTCGATATCTGGCCGTTGATGTCTGCAATCTGCTGCAGGATGGAGTTCACCTTTTCCACGGCACCCTGGATATTGGAGTTGAGGTGCCGCTGGTAAGATCTGAGGTTGTAGTCGATGTCCTTGATGGCCTGAGCGAGGTTGGTGCTCTTGGCGATGAGGGCATCCCTTTCGGGAATCCCATCGGGGTTGTTCGAGACATCGGACCATGCATTCCAGAACTGTCCCATGAGATTGTTTATCCCATACCCGCCGCTTTCGTTGAAGACCATTTCGATCTCCTCCATAGCGGTGTTCTGGGAGCTCCAGTAATTGTAGTCGGAGCGTTTCATAGTGACCTGCTTTGTGATAAAATCATCGTAAGCCCTGTAGACCTCCACACCCTTTACACCGGTACCCAGCTGCCCCGGCGCTATGGAAATGGCCGGGTTTGTCTCTATGCGCAACGATTGCTTGGAGTATCCTACCGTATTGGCATTGGCAATATTGTGTGCCGTGACCTCCATGGCGAGCTGGGAAGCGTAGAGCGACCACCGGGCGATATCCAATGTTCCGCTGAGGCCCGGCATATCACACCCCTGACTTGATCGTATGGGCCAAGGTCTTCGAGACCTTTCCCGACTTGTCGTAACCCATCCTTAAGTTCATGAAGAAAGGTTCGAGCTGGACCTGGATTTCGCCGAGCCGTTTGGCGACCATTTCCTTGGAGGTCTCATTGAGACCGCTGGATCTCTTCCAGAGCATGACGAGTTCCTGCTGGAGCGTTCTCATCTCAGCGGCATATTCCGGTCCTGGGGAATTGTTCAGGAGGTCGAGTCCTTCCCTGTTGGCCGCGATCGCCTCGAGGATCTTCTTCTTATGGGGCATGGATTCCTCAAGGGTCTCGACATCCCCGCTGATCACGGAGTCGATCTCCTCCTCCAGGTACTGGATCAACTCCTTGAGGAGATCTCTTTCCCGCTTCAATGCATCCACAATGTCCATGTACTCTCTACCTCTGCCGGATGATGTTTTCGCCTGTGTGCCCCCGCGTTCTTTCTGTCTCAACTTAGAGGCCATCTCTCCATAGGTACTTATCGGAAGCATACCTCCCTCCTTGATTATCCCTTCTTTGCCATCCTTACTTCCATCTGATCCTGTAAAATCCTGGCGAGCCCTAGGCCCCTGCCCTCCGATGCCTGTTGTGCCACCTCCCAGTACAACATATCGTTATACATCTCTCCCGCGAGGCTCTCCGTCATGAAACCTTCTTCGAGGGTCTCCCCCATGGTCTTGAGGAGCTGGTGGGCAAAGATCGTCTCGAACTCCTTGCACGCCTTTTCGAGCGCCTTACCTGGATTCGTAGCCTTGAGATGGTAGAGCGCGGATATCCCGTCCATCACATGATCTCCAGATCCGCGTACAAAGCGCCGGCTTTCTTGATGCACTGCAGGACGATCACGAGATCGCGGGGGTTCACACCGATGCCATTCAGTACCCGGACGAGATTCCCGATGGTGGTGCCGCCCGGGAGGTAGAGGAGCCTCTTGCCGCCTTCTTCAACCGTTACATCGGTCTGCGGCACAACCGTTGTGGTGCCCCCCCGTGAGAACGGCAACGGCTGAGATACTTGCGGCTGCTCAGAAATCTTGATGCTCAGATTCCCGTGCGCAATTGCCACCGCTGCTATGCGCACATCATCACCCATAACCACGGTGCCGGTACGTTCTGAAACCACTACCCTCGCCTTTGTGTCGGGAAGTACGTCGATGGTTTCCATGCGGGCCACGAAATCCACCAGGGAGGTGCCTTGCGGGATCCCCACCTTGATCGTCGAGAGATCGTTGGCATGGGCGATCTCCTGCCCGAAATGGCCGTTGATGGAATTGGCCAGCCGATTGGCCGTGGTGAAGTCCGGCTGGTCCATGAGTAGGGTGAGCTCCGGGCCGAGATGGTATTCCAGGGAACGCTCCACCACTGCACCGGCGGGGATCCTCCCTACCGTGGGGAAGTTCTTTCCCACGGACGTGCCGGATGCACCCTCAAAGACATAGCCGCCCACGGAGATCGGCCCCTGGGCCATGGCATATACCTTGCCGTCGGGGCCGTAGAGAGGAGCCGCGATCAACGTGCCGCCCACCAGCGCAGAGGCGTCACCGACCGACGAAAGCGTGCAGTCGATACGCTGCCCACTCCCGGCAAACGGCGGCAGGCTGGCGGTAATCATCACGGCCGCTACATTCTTGGGCTTGAGGAGGATCGGATAAACCTGGATACCCATGTTGCGGAGCATGTTCGCCAGGGAAGTGATGGTGAATTGTGATCCCGCCTTGTCCCCCGTTCCATTGAGCCCCACCACAAGGCCATAACCGGTTAGACCGTTCTCCCGCACACCCTGTATGGCCACGAGGTCCTTGACACGGACAGCCAAAGCGGGTTGTACTATGAGCATGAGACCGATCAGGATTCCTATTATCTTTTTCATATCACACCTCTAGAATGGCCATATCTTATCCAGAACCTTGGAGAAAAGGCCCCTGTCCTGCTGATCGCCCATGATGCCCGTGCCGTAGTAGTCGAGGCGCATATCGGCGATATTGGTGGATTGAATAGTGTTGCCGGCGCTGATGTCCTCGGGGCGGACGATTCCGGACAGGATGATATATTGGATTTCTCCATTGACACGGATCTGCTTCTTGCCGTTGATTACCATATTTCCGGAAGGCAGGACCCTCACTACGCGCGCCGAGACGGTACCGGTGATGTCGCCTTTGCGGGAGGTCTTGCCATTGCCCTCGAACTCTGAGGAAGCAGAGGCTTCGGCAGTGGGGCTGAGTTTGTAGCCAAACACCGATGCCCTATCCAGGGGGAGGCCAAAGAGATTGGTGATCGAGCTGTCGACCTTGTTGGTCCGGTCCGTCTTGGTCTTGGCCTCTTTCTCGGCGGACGAGCTCTCCACGATCTGGACCAAGACGATGTCACCGACCCTTCTGGCTCTGGCATCCGCATACATGTCCACAAAGCGCGCATCTGGCGCCCAGAGGGAACCGGGCGACTCCACCACCTCCCGGGACTCGTCGACAGGACTTGCAAAGGTGTCCTGATCCATCGACATGGTGTGGGCGCATGCGGTCAGGATCTGGATTGATAACCAAAGGGAAAGGTACATTAGTCTCTTCATATACATCTCCTTAAAAATCCACCCGTATGCGTGATGGAGCGATTACAGTGCCAATGATCTGCCTGCCTGATGTCATATTCCTCACGGCAATTTTTTGGTCGAGCCTGCCGTCCATGAGGGCCATCCCCCTATCCATCACCTGGAGGTTGTCGCCGCTCGCCTCGATGAAAACCGCCTCCCCTTTCGCCACAAGCGGCGGGACATCGATATTCGTGAGGAGCACCGGCAAACCTTTTCTGATCCAAGACTTCGCCCGCATACCGACACAGCCCGGCATGTTCATTGCCAGGGGCGGATACTGCGTGATATCTACCTGCTTAAGCTCAAGATCCTGTTCACCGATGAGTGCCCCGCGCCTGATTTCCGTTTTGGCGACCGGGACCTCGGCCACAACGCGTACAATGGCACCCAGGGTGGCCTTCACGGATGCATCGGCCCCGAAAGAGAGTGTGAGCGTGGTAAAGCCTAGAAAATCCTCGTTGGGGGCAAATTTTGCCTGGAAAGTCTCCTTATCCCGTTCCGGGACCGTGAGGTTGAGAGGGGTGCGCAGACCTTCGATGATGATCTCCCCCTTGTCCCTCCACGGGCTCTGTTTGAGGATGGCATCCCGGTACATGGCTACGAGCCTTTCCTTGGTGACCGATACCCGGCCATCACAGTCTTGAGCCGCAGCTGCGAGCGGCACGAGCAGAAGCACCAAACAGATGAGGAATAGCCTCGCCATATCCTACCTGACGATGTTCGTGGCGGTCTGGAGCATGGAGTCCGCCGTCCTGATAGACCGGGAATTGATCTCATAGGCCCGCTGGCCCATGATCATGTTGATCATCTCCTCGATAGCATCCACGTTGGACATTTCGAGGTACCCCTGGGAAACAGTGCCGAAATTATCCGTCCCGGCCACACCCTGCTGAGGGTCGCCGGAGGCGGGGGTAGAAATATATGAATTCCCGCCAATTGACTTCAGACCGGCCGGGTTAGTGAAGATGTAGATCGGGATCTGGCCTGAGGCCAAAACGTTTCCTCCGCGATCGAGGCAGGTGATATCGCCGTTCTTTTCGATGCGTACATCGGCGGTATTGCTCGGCACCACGAAATCCGGCTGCAGCCGGTCACCACGGGCATTCACGATATAGCCATTACTGTCGATCTTGAAGGCCCCGTCCCGGGTGTATACCTCGGTGCCTTCGGACATGATCTGGAAGAAGCCACTGCCCTCGATAGCGACATCCATATTGTTATTCGTCTGGATGATATCGCCCTGGGTAAAGATCTTTTGGACCGCAACCGGCCGTGCGCCCATACCGACCTCGATCCCCACGGGAACGCTCCCCCCCGCAGTAGTGGGGGTGCCCTTTTCCTTGTAGATCTGGTAGAAGAGGTCCTCGAACTCCACCCTGCTCTTCTTGAAACCTGTGGAATTTACATTGGCGAGATTGTTCGCCATGACATCAATGAGCATCTGCTGGGCATTCATGCCCGATGCCGCTGACCACATCGCCCGTATCATACCCGTCCTCCTTTATCCTACTGTTCCTACATTGTGGATCGCTTGCCCGTAGGCATCGCTCACCGTCCGCATCATCTTCTGGAACGACTCGTACGCCCGCTGGGTCTCGATGAGTCCCAGCATCTCCTTGACCACATCCACGTTGGAGAATTCGAGAGCTGCCTGCTCGATGACCGGGTTTTCCTTCGCCGCCGGGGCAAACCCCTGTTTCACTTCGAAATAGTTGTTCCCCATTCTCTGCAGGGCCTCGCTAGCTATATCCATCACCTGGAGTTTATCGATGACCTCTTCGTTCACGCTTACCGTCCCATCACGGGCAATGATCACCTCACCACTCGCAATCGGGATATCACCACCCTCGCCCTGCACCGGGTTGCCCTGAAAGTCCACCAGCACACCCGCAGGAGACCTCTGGAATGAGCCTGACCGCGTATAGCGCGGCCCCCGGTCGGTATTCACCACAAAGTATCCGTCTCCAATAATGGCCACATCGAGGGGATTGCCGGTCTGCCGGGAGGGACCTTGCGAGGTATCGATATAATACTCCTTGGTGATAACATCCTCAGGGATCCGCTGGTATTGCACGGGGACAAGGGGGCTGGTATCGAGCTGCTTCAGATACTCCTCGAAGGTGACCACTTCCTTCTTGAAACCCACGGTATTTGCATTGGCAATGTTGTTGGCGATGACCGCCAACTTCACTTCCATAGCCATGGCTCCTGCCGCCGCTGTATAAATGCCCTGGTCCATCCTTTGCCCTCCTTGCAGGGGTTCTGAGCAATATCGGTGCCAGGCCGGAATGACCTGGACCCAAGCGGATTCAGGTGCAAGGGTCTAGGCAATATTTTCCAATCCTTTAAAAAGGGGGGTATCCTCTAATTAAAAACGGTGGCGGTTCTGTCAGTGGGTTAAAAGTTTCCGTGGATTGGGATGCCTTTTTTTGCCGAGATGGGTATCGTTACGCACTGACCTTAGGAATTCTTTATCTTGAAGGCTAGCGTAAAAAGGGAAGGTATGAGGTTGACGTTTTCCACCGTGACATGGGCCGGGACGCGCAGGTTGATGGGCGCGAAGTTCTAGATCCCTCGGATGTTGGCACCGATGAGGAGGTCGGCTATCTGTTAGGCCGCGTGCGCGGGGGTGGTGATTATACCAATGGTTATCCGCTCGCGCTTAATGATCTCTGCCATCCTCCCTACGGGATAGGCAGGGATGCCATCTATCTCAGTATTGATGAGGTCTTCCCGCTTGTCGAAGAGGGCCTTGATTGCGAAGTTCTTCTCGCGGAAGCCTTTATGATGGACAAGGGCGAGGCCGAGGCTGCCGATGCCGACGAGGGCGATGTTTGCGCTGGCGGAAATGCCGAGTGTTTCCTCAAGCACTGCCCTGAAGCTCCGCATGTTAAACCCGAAGGAAGAGCTGTTGATCCGGCCCAAGTACTTTACATCCTGCCTAATGGTGGACGGGGTAAGATCGAGGTAAGCGGCGATCATATTGGAGGAGATCCATCGGCAGCCCTGTTCCTCCAGGCGCGTAATATATTCATAATACAGGGGGAGACGTTCCGCAACGGGCAGCGGGATCTTAGACATATGTTCATCCCATGAGTTTAATTTTTAATATTTATGTTGCAACATAAACGTTTTCATCTGCTGTCCATAATGAAAATAATGCAACATAATAAGGAATGTTATGAGATGAAAATGTTCTGAGACCAGCCGAATTTGTTAATTTTATAACATATCATTCGGCCTTCTGCCGAGCGTTAAAGCTTTCCCTGAATCGACCGATAGAGAGGTTAAAGGAAAGGGGAGGAGTGCCGCATGGAGGTAAAGAGCATCTACGTTGCCAACATCATGAAGACCTATGATAAGCTCACAGCGCAGATCAAGAATCCCAAGGAGCGCATCGCAGATAGATTATCCATATCTCAGGAAGCAACCAAGCGCCTCTTTGGCGAAATCATGGATAAGACCATCCAGAAGTCCTTGAAAGATGAGGAAACAAATGAAGGTTAACAACATCAGCAACGCGGAGGTCTATAAGGCATATAACGCCAACTCTCCCGAACAGGCGAACGTGAAGAGTGAGGCACCCCGAAAACCGAACGGATCTTCTTCTCCTGTTCAGGACAAGGTGAACATCAGCAACAAGGTGCAGCAGATGAGAGAGATCGACAAAGCGGTATCAGTTGCGCCAGAAATCCGCAAAGAAAAGGTTGCCGAGGTGGAGCAAAAAATCAAGAGTGGGGCCTACCAAACCGACTACAGTGTCATTGCCGATAAGCTGCTGAACCCTGATCCGGCTGCCAGGATCTAGGGAGTCACGGTCTGATCGTATCCAGATACTTGAGCCTGGCTCCCTGTACAATACTTGCATACATATCCCGTACAATCATCCCTAAACGATCCACCTTTAAATTCCCGGAAAGATAATCGCTGCTCTGGAAGGTGGGAATCTCAACCCGCATAGGATTTTTTTCCTTCCTGGTGACCATTTCCAATGCATCGGTGAGGAGGAAGTAGGCATCAGCAGCCAGGGCCGCATTAGTGTCTACTACTCCGCCGGTTTTCCTGAATTCGTCCATAAATTGCCGGGCACGTTCAGCGTGTGCGATATCTGGATGGAAGTCCGTGATGAGATATACATCCTTCACGGATCCGACGGCGTGCATGAAGGCAGATTCTCGATATACATTCGAGACGAGAAAGGGTGTTTTGACGCCATGGCTTCGAGCATAGGCAATGACCTTCGTGCATACCTCCGAATAGGGTATGTATATGATCTCAGGCTTTTTTTTAGAGAGGTGGACCACGTTGCCATAGTCTTCATCCGCCTTGTGTATGTAGGCGATTTCAATCATGGTGCCTCCAAGGCCAATGAGAGCCGATGAGAAAAGGCTTGCCAGCCTCACGCTGGTTCGATCGTCCGGATCAAGGAGTATGCCGACCCTTCTCCCCTTCAGGTGTTTCATGGCAAATCGCGCGCAGGCACGTGCATGATCGGTGAGTGGCGAACATACCCGCCACATGAACCCATATTCCGAGGCGAGAGGTCCCGCACCCGTGGTGATTATCACAGGCATCTTCAGGCTGTTTCTCTTCTTGGACTTTTCCATTCCTTCAAGCATGGCTCCAGCCTCCTCCGTCGTTGCCCCCCCTATTATCCCTCCCACATCATCACGCTCAGATAGGGCCATGCCGGTGTCCCGCGCACCCGTGGCCGAGCCGAGGGAGTCCTTGAAGAAGAGGGAAACCCTTATGTTTCCAACCATGGGCCTGAGCTTATTGGCGATTGCGATAGCATTCCTTTGATTCTTCCCCATTTCAGAGAAATTCCCGCTTAAGGGGAGACAGACACCGATGGTGATCGACGGCCTTCCGGGGGAGGAGATCTGGATCGCATCGCCCTGTACGTCCTTCACACACCCGAGAATGAGGACGAGCCCCAGAACAAATCGTGCACTTTTTATATCCCATCGCCTGTCTTGCATGACACCCTCTCTAATGGATAATTTTCGTTTTTCCAAGATAAAATTTTCTTGAGCGGCAGTGCTGGAGGAACCATGCATCTGCAACCTGCTATCATACGGGGAGTCACATGGTATCCCATGCCGTTTCCAGGGGAGGGGTTCGAGATTTCCAGATTCCCGCACGATTGTTATAGGGATAGTAGATTGCTCTGATTTATGATATGGAAGGTGTCTCTGAGTACGGGTAAGGAGGCTTAAGCTTGGCAAACATTGAGATATTCGGGAAACGATACGAGACCTCTCTCGTGATCTTCGACAAGGACGGGACCCTGCTCGATTTCAAGCAGACCTGGGTCAATATCATCCGGGAGCTTTTTGCAGCCATCGGCAGACGCACCTCTATGCACGATGGACTCGATCGAATGCTCCAGAAGGCCTTGGGCGTATTCACAGGGGAGCGGGAGATAGATGGGAACGGCCCCTTTGCCATGGGGACATCTAGCGAAGTCAATACAATCCTGGCTCTCTGCCTCTACCTTGAGGGTATGCGCTGGGACAGAGCCCAGGAAATAGTCAGGCAGGCGGAAGACGAGGTGTTCAAAGGCCCTGTCCGGGAGAGGAATCTCCACGTTGCTCAAGGCGCCCTCGACCTCCTCAAGCGATTAAAGGCGAGGGGTATCTTGACGGCACTGGCGACCAATGACAATAAAAGCGATTCCACGCGGGATATGGAAGTTACCGGGGCCTTAGCTTATCTCGATCTCGTGGTAGGCTCAGATGATGTCAAACAATCCAAACCCGCACCGGACATGATCCACCTGATCTGCAAGAGGCTCACGCAAAATCCAATGCAAACGGTCATGATCGGGGACACCCCGATGGACGCCATCATGGGCAGGAATGCTCACGTAATGCTCAATATTGGCGTGAGCGGCATCGTACCGCAAGAGGTTCTCGCGAGCATGAATGACGTGGTCATCGCGAGCTTGGATGAGATAAACTAAGCACAAAGGGACAAAGGTCCAGAGGCAAAAAAACGGATGGGAAGGCACGATTCAACGCGTCCCTTGCGTGCCCGTTATACCGAACTCCCTAGATCGGCTTCGTTGAAGACCTCGGCCTGAAAGGTCTCGAAGGTAGCGCTACTCTGCCAGCCGTCGGGCGGAAGCCCCGCCTTCATGCTCAGGTACTTGAGCGTAGTCTCTCTATCCCAGCCCTGCTCGGGGGCCACCTGCGGCAGGAAGACCGCCTGATGAAACCCCTTCTTCAAGATGATACCGTCGATCCCCACCCGGAACTCAGCGATATCCTTGATCGGGCTCGGCACGGTCAACACGGATATCTCGATGGTGACGTGGTCGAATTCGTCCTTCCGCAGCGGTGAAAACCGCGAGTCTCTGAAGGCTGCATTGCGCGCATTCTCGACCACCGCCTGCCACAAGGGGAGCATCGGCAGGATATAACCGATACAGCCCCTCAGTTCGTGCTCCTTGTGCAGGGTGACGAACACCCCCCGCTTCTCCATCAGTTCGCCTGACAAATGCGCCTCATCGATGTCCATTTTGTCTGGATTCCCACCGTCGATGATCGTCCTGATCGTCTTGCGTGCAAAATTCAGGAGCAAAACCTTATCGTCTTTGGATAATCCCATAAACACCCCCTTACCATACATATAACGTCAATGCTCCGTTCAGGCAACGCCCAATGTCTTTTTTAGAGGAATGATCCGTACATGTGTGGCTGCATATGATCTGCATCATCCCGGCCCCCTTTGAGAGCAGGAGAGGTTTGACATTTACGAAACAACGTATGACTGATAGGATCGTTGTATTTGTATGATCCAACAAATTTTATACTGTCTCTGGGAGGGGATATCATGACAAAGTATGGTGTCAGTCTGGAAAGAAGAGGAAAGATTGCCGTGATCACTTTCAACCGGCCGGAACGGAGGAATGCCTTTAACGAGGCCATGTGGTCGGGGCTGGAGGAGGTGGTGTCAGGGTTGATAGGCAATCTCCCCCGCGCCGTGATCGTGATCGGCGCCGGAAAGGCCTTCTGTGCCGGGTTCGATGTCAATCCCGACAACCCGCAGGTGAGCGGTCTCATAGACGCAGTGCAAAAAAAGGAAAGGGCTCCCGTCGAGGAACTGATCCGCCGTTTACAGAGGGCTGTGGATGCCCTTGTCACCCTGCCAGTGCCTATAATTGCGGCGATCAATGGGGATGCCTATGGGGGAGGGGCCGAGCTTGCATCCCGGTGCGACCTCAGGGTGATGGATTCATCTGCGGTGATCAGTTTTTCGGAGGTGCGCTTGGGCCTCATGCCCGACTGGGGCGGCGGGCCGGGACTTACGCGGCTCATCGGTACGTCGCAGGCCTCTGACTTGATCCTCACCGGCAGGAATGTCGGTGCGGAGGAGGCCTTGCGGATTGGGCTCGTCAACCGGGTGAGCGTTCCAGGCAAAGCCTTTGAAGAGGCGCTCGCCCTGGCGGAGACAATCGCCAGCAAAGGGCCGCGGGCCGTGCGTCATGCCTTGTTTGTGATCAGGAAAGTTCTCGAACTGCCGATGCATGAGGCCCTGGCTCTGGAACTTCAAGAGGCGGTCTCTCTCATCGTCTCGGGCGAGTGCGTACACGGCATCACGGCCTTCCTCGCAAAACAGGAGCCGGATTTCCCGGATATTGCATAGGGACGCGACCTCCGCGTTCGATAGTTACCCCCCACAGCGTGGGAGAACTCGCCCCTATGCATTTTTACTTCTGCCTACCCCGGACACCTCCAGGGCCCCGTGAAGGCCCATACATTTTCCATGGGACCTTTGTGGTTCTGAGCCTGTTTTCCCTTCTCCCATCAACCTTCGCTCTTCTCGCTTTTTCCTATTTCTTTGTGCATCTGTGCCTTTGTGCCTTTTCCCCCTTTATGTTGACACCTCGGTATATATCTTCTATAGAAACATCAATTTTTAACTGGGGGTTACGTTTGGAGGAAGTTAGCCGGCTCGTAAAGCAGCGCATAGAGAAGTTCGAGATGCTCAAGCAGGAATTGGGGGTTGTCCATTTCCCCAATACTTACAGGAAAGACACTCAGATCTCGGCTTTTATTGCCCGCTATCACGCCCTTGATCCTGAGGAACTTAAGGGTATCACGGATATCCATTGCCTGGCCGGCCGCATCATGGCGGTGCGTAGCTTCGGCAAGGCCGCGTTCATCCACTTCCAGGACAGTTCGGGCAGGCTCCAGGCCTTCTTCGAGAAGGCCAAGGTGGAAGAAAAGGCGTACGAGATTTTCAAGCGGCTCGACGTGGGCGATATCATCGGCTTGTGGGGCATGCCTATCAAGACGAAGACAGGCGAGCTCACGCTCTATGTACAGGGGTTTGAGCTCCTCGCGAAATCTTTCCGGCCCCTGCCGGAGAAATGGCATGGGCTCAAGGATGTGGAAACCAGATATCGGCAACGATATGTGGACCTCACCATGTCCCCCGAAGTCAAGGAGGTCTTCCTCGTCAGGACGCGGATTATCAAGGCCTTGCGTTCATATATGGACGCGCTCGGCTTCACCGAGGTGGAGACCCCCATGATGCAAAGCATCCCCGGAGGTGCCGCGGCCAAGCCTTTCAAGACCCATCATAATGCGCTCGACATGGACCTGTACCTGAGGATCGCCCCGGAGCTCTATTTGAAGAGGCTGATCGTGGGCGGGTTCGAACGGGTGTACGAGATCAACCGCAATTTCAGGAACGAAGGCATTTCCACGAAGCACAACCCCGAGTTCACCATGCTGGAGTTCTACCTGGCCTATGCCGACTATAAGGACCTCATGCGGTTCACCGAGGATATGCTCTCGACAATCGCCAGGGAGGTACTCGGCATGACCAAGATCGTGTATCAGGGCCTCGAGATCGATCTGTCTCCCCCGTGGAAGGCGTACTCGATGCAAGAAGCCATCGCCGCCATCGGCGGGGTTGCGCCGGAGGTGATCGAAGACCGACAGAAGGCCTTGGATTTCTGCCGAAACCAGGGGCTGGATGTTGCCGGGAATGAGGGGCTGGGTGAGCTCCAGATCCGCATCTTCGAGGAAACCTGCGAGGACAAGCTCACCGGGCCCGTGTTCATTACCGCGTACCCCACCGAGGTATCCCCGCTCTCGCGGAGAAACAGCGAGGACCCGTCCATCGTCGATCGCTTCGAGCTCTTTATTGCAGGACGCGAGATAGCTAACGCCTTCAGCGAGCTCAATGACCCATTCGAACAGCGGTCGCGTTTCATGGAACAGATCAGGCAGAAACAAGGACCATCCGAACTGGATGAGGACTATATCCGGGCGCTCGAGTACGGGATGCCGCCGACGGCCGGCGAAGGCATTGGCATAGACCGGCTTGTCATGCTTTTCACGGACAGTCCTTCGATACGGGATGTCATCCTCTTCCCGCTGTTGCGCAAAGGAGACCAGACCTGAAATTCGAGTTCTTTGTTGCAAGAAGATATCTGCAGGCCAAGAAGAGCCAAGGGTTCATCAGCTTCACCTCGGGGCTGTCTATGTTCGGGATCGCCATCGGTGTCATGGCCCTCATCGTTGTGATCTCGGTCATGAACGGATTCGAGGAGGACATTAAGGCCAAGCTCCTCGGGACCCAATCGCACATCGTCATCGCGAGCTTTGCCGATGGGCTTGCCCATCCAGAGCAGGCCATGGTCGAGATTGCCAAGGACCCCGATGTCATCGGTGCAACCCCGTTTATCCTCTCCGAGGGGCTCTTATCCGGGGCGGCCGGGGTCAGAGGGGTGGTGATCAGGGGGGTAGATCCAAAGACCGCCATCAAGGTGATCCGACTCAAGGAGATCATGACCCAAGGGCAATACGAAAACCTCTCAGATGCAGGGATCCTCGTTGGATCAGAGCTTTCGCGCAAGACCGGGATCGCCGTCAGCGACACGGTGACCCTCATATCGCCCACCGGGACGATCACCCCCCTGGGCATGATCCCAAAGTCTATGACCTTTGTCGTCAAGGGGCTCTTCTCGACGGGCATGTATGAGTACGACAGCACCATGGTCTACATCTCGCTCCCTGCCGCAAAGCGGCTCTTCATGAAGGAGTCGCCCACCGGGATCGAAGTGAAGATCAGAGATATCTATGCGGCGGATGCCGTTTCAAAACGGCTCCTGGAAAAGATCGGCCCCGGTTTCTGGGCGCATACGTGGAAGGATATGAATAAGAGCCTCTTCTCGGCGCTGAAGATGGAGAAGATCGTCATGTACATCATCCTCCTCTTCATCATCCTGGTGGCGGTCTTCAGCATCGTGAGCACCCTCATCATGCTCGTCATGGAGAAACACAAGGACATTGCGATCCTGAAATCCATGGGGGCTACCTCTTCTCAGATCCTCGGCATATTCGTGACCTTGGGGATGGTGATCGGGTTAAGCGGTACGGTGATCGGAGTCATGCTGGGACTTGCGTTGGCGAATAATCTAAACCCCGTCGTACATGCCGTGGAGTGGCTCTTCCAAGTGCAGGTCATGCCGCAGGATGTGTATTATATTACCGGATTGCCGACAAAAATCTATCCCCTCGAGGTTTCGTTCATTGCCGTCTCGGCTCTGATACTCTCCTTCCTTGCCACTATCTATCCTGCACGACAGGCCGCACGACAGGACCCGGTCGAGGTATTAAGATATGAGGGGTGATGCCGTCATCAAGGTGATCGACCTCCACAAGTCCTTTACGAAGGGACATGCGGTGATCCATGTCCTCAATGGGCTAAATATGGAAGTCTTCAAGGGCGAGGGGGTGGCCGTGATCGGGACATCAGGCACGGGCAAGAGCACCCTGCTCCATCTCCTCGGCGGCCTTGAGCGATCGGACAAGGGAAGCATCTTCTATGACAACCACGACATAACCCGCATGAAGGATGGAGATCTGGCCGGCCTCAGGAACAGGAAGATCGGCTTCGTCTTCCAGTTCCACTTCCTCCTGCCTGAGTTCACTGCGCTCGAGAATGTCATGATACCAGCCCTCCTTTCCTCCTGGGATAAAGCGACGATAAGGAAGCAGGCCCTTGATCTCCTCCATGTCGTGGGCCTCTCTGAACGGATCAGTCACAAACCCGGGGAGCTTTCCGGCGGCGAGCAACAGCGGGTGGCCGTGGCCAGAGCGCTCATGATGTCACCCGAAATCCTGCTGGCGGATGAGCCCACGGGCGACCTAGACCCAGAGACCGGGGGAAAGATGATCGCGCTTTTCGTGCAGTTGAAAGAAAGCTTGGGTATCACTATGATTATCGTCACCCATAACCATGACCTCGCACAGGTCATGGACAGGATGCTCGTATTGAAAGGGGGCGTACTTGAACCGTATCGTACCTAGATTGATCGCCATACTCTGCCTGGTGCTCGTGGCACCCCTATCTCTGTGTGCAGGAGAGATCGAGCTTTACGTGCAAGACAAGGAGATGATCGATATCCTCTCGGATGTCCCCTGTGTCGCGCTCAAGGCGGATGCCCCTATGGTTCTCAGTTTGGAAAAGAAGGACGGGCTCCTCGAGGTCAAGGACGATACCGGTGTTTCCTATAAGGCGGCAACCATAGAAGAAGCCTTGAGCGGCTACCTGAGGATGAAGGATGCATGTGTCATCAAGGAGATCAAGATCGCTGGAGCCAAGCGTATTGCCAGCGATGCCATCCGGTTCCGGATAAAATCCGCGCCGGGAGATATCCTGCACAAGCTTGCCGTCAAGAAGGACATCGAAGAGATCTATACCATGGGGTACTTCGAGAGCTGCAATGCCTCCATGGAACAAGGTGTCTTGACCTTTGATGTCAAGGAATACCCCGTGATCATTACGATCGAGGTGAAGGGTAACAAAGAAATCGATGAGAAGAAGATATTGGACACTATAGGGATAAAAAAGTTCGATATCCTCAATACGCGGATCTTGAAGACGAGCATCGACCGGATTAAGGGGATTTACCGGGAGAAAGGCTATTATAATGTGGATGTGGCATCATCCTCAAGGGATACGGAGGGAGGCATCATCCTCAACTTCGAGATCAAGGAAAACGAGCGGCTCTTTGTCAAGGGAGTCGAATTCGACGGGAACAAGGCTGTTTCCGCGAAGAACCTGAAGAAGGTCATGAAGACCAAGACGCGATGGCCGTTTGGGCTCTTTTCCCACGAAGGGGCCTATACAGATACAGATATCGACACCGATCTCATGCGCATCGAGCAGTACTACGGCGACCAGGGATACAGCAATGTTAAGGTGGGGAGGCCCAAGGTTGATATCAGGGAGGGCAAGGGGATATACCTCACCATACCCATAGAGGAGGGCCCACTCTATTATATCGGCGCCATCGACATTGCAGGGGATATGGAGAAGCCCAAGGAGGAGCTCCTGAAGGCCTTCGGGCTCAATCAGGGCGATGTGATGAGCAAGGTAAAGATCCATGCCGGCATGGAAAAGGTCCGGGATATCTACATGGACCTGGGGTATGCCAATGTACAGATCAGGCCGTTGACTCGCGAATCGGATACCAATGTGGATATCACCCTCCAGATCCAGAAGGGTGGTCCCGTGCACATCGACGAGATCCAGATCAAAGGCAACAAAAAGACGAGGGATAAGGTCATCCGCCGCGAGTTCAAGATCCAGGAAACCGACCTCTTCTCATCGACTGCCTTGCAGCAGAGCAGGGACAAGCTCAGCCGTCTGGGATACTTCTCGCGTGTGGATATCGAGCAGATCCCGGGAGAGCATGATACCACGTCGCTCCTGGTGGATGTTGAGGAAAACCCGACCGGTGCCTTCACCTTCGGGGTTGCATACTCCAGCCTAGACAAGGTCCTGGGTACCCTGGAGGTGAGCGAAAACAATCTCCTGGGCATGGGGCTGAAAACCAAGGTCAGCGTGGAATACGGAAAGCAGAAGAAGAGCTATATCCTCGATTTCGAGGAGCCGTGGGTTCTCGATTACCCGGTATCGCTCGGCGCCAGGTTATACAATCAGGAGCATGTGGAGTTGTACTACACCAAGAAATCCAGGGGGGGGGTCCTGCGCGTGAGCTATCCCCTGTTTGAGGAGGTCAGGCACCATATCATCTATACCTATGACGAGGTGACCGGCCTGACCGATATCGACCCGGCATATAGGTA
>CAYGXB010000032.1:0-16498 GCA_964353605.1 uncultured Bacteriovoracaceae bacterium | reverse complement strand
CGAGCATGAACACAGGATTCATGGTCCCGGCCTGTTTCATGCCGTTGATGATGCGGCCCGGCATGGCGCCGATATACGTCCTCCGGTGCCCGCGGATCTCCGCCTCATCCCTTACCCCACCCAAGGAGATGCGGACGAATTTCCGTCCCATGGCCTGTGCAATGGATCTCCCGAGCGACGTCTTGCCGACGCCCGGCGGTCCAGAAAAGCAGAGGATCGGACCCTTGAGATTACCTTTAAGCTTTTTTACTGAGAGGAATTCGAGGATCCTCTTTTTCGGACGCTTGAGGTCGAAGTGGTCCTCGTGCAGTATCTGCTCGACCTTGGCAATATCGAGGTTGTCGGTACTCTCCTCATGCCAGGGGAGATCGAGGATCCAGTCCAGGTAGGTCCTGATGGTCACATATTCGGACGATCCGGGTTGCATGCGGCCGATCCGCTTCAGATCCCTTTCAACGTCCTTCTTGACATCCTCGGGAAGATTCTTGTCCTCGATTTCCTTGACGAGTTCCATGAGTTCGCTATCGATATCGTTCGTTTCCCCGAGTTCCTTCCGAATAACCTTGAGCTGCTGCCGCAGGTAATATTCCCGCTGGGCATGATTGATCTCTCCCTTCGCCCGTTCGGTTATCCGTGAAGATATCTCTAGGATATCAAGTTCCTCCTGTACGCTTTGATGGAGGAAGGTGTATTTTTCGCCGATGTTGTTTTCCTCAAGTATCTCCTGTTTTTTCTCCACAGGGATGGGCAGCGTTGTGGTCGTGGTGCTCAGGAGCACGAGGGGATCCCTAATTTTGGCCATGCTAGAGAGGATGGTATCCATATTGTGGTAGGAGAGTCGCGCCAGATGGTTCAGGATCTGTATGGTTGAATGCGCAAGGGCGTACACCTCTTTCGTCACCTCAAGGTTTTCGTCGATGTAGCTGACCCGGGCCTTGAGGGAGGGCTCATCCGATACCTTCTCGTTGAGAAGGGCCTTTCTAATCCCTTTGACCATGATCGAGACGTCACCGTCTTCCGTTTCCGAAACCTTGATGATTTTCGCCATGCATCCCACACGGTAGAGGTTGTCCCAGGTGGCGAGATGAACATCCTTCGGCTTTTTCATGCCGACCGACAGAAATGGATCGCTCCGCGCATAGAAACCTTTGATGAGGGATATGGATGCAGGGTGGGACACGAGGAGGGGTAGGATGGCCCCCGGCATGAGGATGGCATCCTTAAGCGGGAGCACCGGAAGGATAAGAGGGAATTCGTCCCTCATACACTCCCCAGATGCGGATGCGTTATTCCTGCCGAAGAGTTGCTTGATCCAGCCCATACATCATTAGTAGGTCAAAGATGGCTGAAAGTCAATGATCCTCCCCCCCCGCCATCATACGGTTATCCTAAAAGATCGCGGGCCACATGCAAACCGTTTATTGGTTCGCTTGCCGCTAAAGGAAAACGGTGAGCAGACAAAAGCATCGTCTGCAGGAGGGGAGCCCCGGGAATAGCTTTTTACATAAGAAGTTCCCCGTGACGATCATGCCTCCATGATGTGGGAATAGGGTGGCACAAAGGTATCCGGAGCGATCACTGCTCCCTCAAGGATGCAGTTGTGGCCGATGGCACTCTTGTGGCCGATGGTCGTATCCGAAATCCAGGTGTTCGGCATGATCCTGACCATGTCTTTGATCTCGCTTTTCCCGAGGATGTGCACGTTCGGCCAGATCTCCACATCCTTGGCTATCGTTACCATGGGCCCGATCCAAATGGTCTTCGGATCGATCAGGCTCACCCCGGCGACCATATGGACCCTGTTGATCCTCTCCTGAATGCTGGACGCCGCCAAGGCGAGTTGTTCCTGTGAGTTGATGCCATTGGCCTCGTTAGGATCCAGAGCCTCGAAGGCAACCGCGTTGCCAGACAATCGGACGATGTCGGTAAGGTAGAATTCACCCTTGGCATTGTCCGGCGAGAGTTTTTCGACCGCCTCCAGGAGGAATTTCTTTTTTATGATATAGACCCCGGTATTGACCTCGTGAATCTTCTTCTGCTGGGGATTTGCCTCCGGCTCCTCGACAATGGACACCATACGGCCACGCTTGCTCCTGATGATCCTGCCGTATCCGAAGGGGTTGTCCAATCGTGCGGTAAGGACGCCCATGGTTGCATCAGAGCTCATGTATGCCTCGATGAGACCTCCCAAGGATGCCTTTCCGATGAGCGGCATATCGCCCGGGATGATGAGGATATGCTCTGCGGTTGTCGTCAAAAGGGCGTCTCTCGCCTGCAGGATGGCATGACCTGTGCCCAAAGGAGGGTCTTGGACGACCTTGGTTACCTTGAACCGGTCAAGGTAGGCACCAACCTGCTCCCTTCCATGACCAATGACGGCGATAATCTCTTCGCTGAGGTGTCGGGCGAGATGGTAAGGGTACCAGATCAAGGGGAGGCCGAGGATCTCGTGGAGGACCTTGGGTTTTAGGGATTTCATCCGCGTGCCCTTACCGGCGGCCAATATGATAGCGCATATGTTGTTCTGCATGGGCCAAAGTGCTAGCATAGAAGCTCTATCTTCGCAATACCGCTTTCCTGCCTAACTTCTCAGCTCACATCGAGAGGTGCATCCGTTTGGGAATCCTGTAAGGAGATTCATTTAGCTTGTCATTGGCGGAGCTATTTGCTAAGAGGGTTACAAATTCCGACCTTGTAGATGAAAGGAGAAGATCTATATGGTCTTTCAATGGCTTTTCGGCATGTTTTCAAATGACCTCGCCATAGATCTCGGTACTGCAAACACACTCGTCTATGTGAAAGACAAGGGGATCGTGCTCTCCGAGCCATCCGTGGTTGCGGTGAAGATGCTAGGCGGCGGCGTGAACCGGATCGTTGCTGTCGGTACGGATGCAAAGAAGATGCTCGGCAGGACGCCTGGGAATATCATCGCTATCAGACCGCTCAAGGACGGAGTCATCGCAGACTTTGATGCCACGGAAGCTATGCTGAAATATTTCATCACCAAGGTACACCAGCGACGTATGCTCGTGATGCCGCGGGTGATCATCTGTGTCCCGTCCGGGATCACCCAAGTGGAGAAACGGGCGGTCAAGGAGTCTGCCGAGGCTGCCGGCGCGCGCGAGGTGCATATCGTGGCCGAGCCCATGGCCGCAGCCATCGGCGCGGGTCTCCCTGTTTCCGAACCTATCAGCTCCATGGTCGTGGATATCGGCGGCGGCACGACCGAGGTGGCGGTAATCTCACTGTCTGGTATTGTATACGTCGGTAGCGTACGCGTAGCTGGGGACAAGATCGACCAGGCTATCATGCAGTACATCAAGCGAGAATACAACCTCCTCATCGGCGAGCGCACGGCCGAGATCATTAAGATCATGATCGGTTCGGCTGCCCCTGACGACGTGGAGAAGACCATCGAGGTTAAGGGCAGGGACCTCGTGGATGGCATTCCGAAGATATTCACCATTAGTTCGGAGGAGATTCGTAAGGCATGTGAAGGGCCGGTGCGAACGATTATCGATGCGGTGCGCGGAGCCCTTGAACAGACCCCGCCGGAGCTCGCCGCCGATATCGTGGACAGGGGTATCGTGCTTACTGGCGGGGGGGCGCTCTTTAGGAACCTGGATAAGCTCCTCAGGGAGGAAACTGGACTGCCGGTCATCATCGCCGAAGATCCCCTCTCGACGGTTGCACGGGGCGCAGGCAAGCTCCTCGATGACCTGGACCTCCTCAAGGATGTGACCGTACCGAGTTGATGAAGGATCGTGCCAGGATACCCATATTCGTAGCCTCTGCCCTCCTCGTTCTCATTCTGATATCGATCGGTCAGCACCGGTATACGCTTAAGGGCCTGGAGATGGTACAGGAAGGGTATTCCTGGGTGGAGAGGATCACGAGTGCCCCATTAACCTTTTTTTCCGACATATGGGACGGTTATATTTATCTGATCAACACCGAGCAGCAAAATGTGGTTCTGAAGAAGAAGATCTCCGCGCTTGAGGTCCAGAACATGGCGCTCAAGGAGCTGAGATCTGAAAACGATCGGCTGCGAGGCATGCTCGAGTTCAAAAAGGCCTATCAGGATCTTCCGCTGCGACCGGCAGCCGTGATTTCCCAGGATATTACCCTCGTATTCAAGACTATCATCATCGACAAAGGATCACGAGACGTTTTTTATAAAAATATGCCCATCATAAAATCCGAGGGGCTCGTCGGGCGGACGATATTGGTTTCCCCCAACACCTCCCAGGTGCTCCTGATTACCGATGTCAACAGCGCCGTTCCCGCCATGATTGAAAACAGCAGGGTGAAGGGTATCGTGAAGGGGAGGGGGGACGGGAATTTGACCCTAGAATATGTACGGAGCGATGAGGACGTCAAGGTAGGTGATGTCGTGGTGACATCGGGGCTCGCCGGAATATTTCCAAAAGGCATCAATATCGGGACAATCAGATCCATAAAAAGGGTGGAGCATAAGATGTTCGCCGAGATCATGCTGAGACCGAGCGTGAAGATTGGCAGGATTGAGGAGATTTTTGGTATAGGGAGAGATGTGGCGTATTCAGATTAGTCTCGTCTGTGTGTTACTCGGAGTTCTGCTCCTGGAGATCACCATCTTTCCCTTTGTCTGGTCTTCTCTGCGGATAGACCTCTTCCTGGGCATGGTAATCGGTCTCGTTGTGTACAGCCCGTTCGTTTTCGGCTTTTGCTTTGTCTTCATCGCTTCCCTTATGCTGCAGGCCTTCAGCGGGGCACGAATGGGATACCTGCCGTTTGCCTATGTGCTCGCATACTTCTTCCTTGATATGATGAAAGGGCTCATTTTCCTTGAAAACATCCTGGCTCAATGTATCCTGGGATGCTTATTGAATCTAGCCATTGTTTATACAGCCGGTCTCTTCGTGAACATGGATATTCTCCAGGAAGGATGGCTCCCTCTCCTGTCAGGAGCTGGGTTGACGGGGATGCTCTGCCCGGGAATGGCGTATATCGTCAAATGGCTGTGGTCTGGGTATGAAGTATAGTATCTTCGGAATACCGATCGAGGAAGAATTTAAATATAAGGCGAGAGGCCTGATCATTGTCCTTGGCATCTTGTTGGCCGTCCTCTTCACGGGGCTCCTCAACATGCAGATATTCAAAGGCGTATACTACGAAGGACTTTCCAGGAACAATCGCATGCGTTTCATGAGCATCAAGGCGCCCAGGGGGAGGATCGTCGACCGCAACAAGGTCGTGCTGGCGGATAGCCGGCCGTCTTATAACATCATGGTCATCCCTGAGGACATCGCCGATGTCAAGGCGATAGCATCGAAGGTCTCTGTTCTTTTGGATAAGGATCAGAAGGAGATCGAGGACAAGATCAACGGCGCCTTGTCGAGACCCTATGATCCGATCTACATTGCCCAGGACATCTCTTTCGATCAGCTTGCACGCGTTGAGATGGAGATATTCAACCTCCCCGGCATATCCATCGATGCGGTGAGCGAACGGGAATATATATACAAGGACCTCTTTCCTCATGTCCTGGGTTTTGTAGGGGAGATATCGGGCAAGGAACTGAAACTCTATGATGGGGAAGGTTACAGACAGGGAGATCTCATCGGCAAGATCGGGGTAGAGGCCGCTTGCGAGAAAATGCTCCGTGGCAAAAAGGGGCGGAGGGTCTTTGAGGTGGATGCCTTGGGCAGAAAGATAAAGGTCCTGGAGGAACACCAACCTTTAAAGGGCAGCGAGGTCTGGCTCACGATTGACTCCCGCCTCCAGAGTATTGCTAAGGAGGCACTACAGGAAAAGACTGGTGCAATCGTGGCCATGGTTCCATCCACCGGTGAGATCCTGACAATGGTGAGCTCGCCGAGCTTCGATCCGAGTATCTTCCTTTCTCCTATGACCCCTGAGATGTGGAAGGAGATCATGAAGGATCCGATGCACCCTCTAGAGAACAGGGCCTTACGAGGTCAGTATGCCCCGGGATCTATATTCAAGTTGGTCGTCTCCCTAGCCGGCCTTTCAGAAGGGGTGATCGTCCCGGAGAACAGGGTCTTTTGCGGCGGATATTTCAATCTTGGCCGGCGAACCTTCAGATGCTGGAAACCCCACGGCCATGGCTCGGTGGATTTCATCCGGGGGCTGGGCGAATCCTGTGATGTCTACTTCTATACCATGGGCAGGGCGATCGGCATCGACCTTATTGCCAAGTACGCCCAAGAACTCGGGTTTGGAAGGCCAACCGGGATAGAGCTAGACGAGGCAACAGGCCTAATGCCCACGCAGGCGTGGAAGAGAAAGCGGTTCCATGACAAGTGGCATCCAGGAGAAACCCTGAATACCGCCATCGGTCAGGGCTATATCATGGTGACCCCCATCCAGGTGGCGAAGGCCATGGGCGCAATGGTAAACGGCGGCAAGGTCATGGTACCGAAAGTGTTTGTAGCCACACAACCCCGCGTAGAGAAGGAAATAGACATTCCGGAAAGGGATCAGGCCATCATCAAGGAGGCACTCAAATATGTCGTACAGGGAGACAGCGGGACAGCCCGGGTTCTCAGGGATCCCATGTTCTCCATTGGGGGTAAGACCGGTACCGCCCAGGTTGCCCGCGCCATGACCTCAAAGCTTAGTGACGAGTCTGACATTCCATATCCTTTGAGAGATCATGCCTGGTTCTTCGGCTTTTCCCCGATTGAAAACCCGGAGATCCTCGTTGTGACCGTGGTCGAGCACGGGGGGCATGGGGGGAGTATTGCCGCGCCCATTGTCGGCGAGGTCATAAAAGGATATTATTTTCTCAAGGACTATTCCCGTGAGCAGTTATTCTAAGATCCTGGAAAACATCGACTGGGAGCTCATCACCCTTATCCTGGCCCTTATCGCCACTGGACTGGTGGCCCTCTTCAGCGCCACCTATTTTTCACAAACCAGCATTTTCTGGAAGCAGCTGGTCTGGATTGCCGTCGGGCTATTGGCCATGCTCATAGGATTTGTCCTTGATTACCGTTTTCTGATGCGACTGGCCTGGCCCCTTTATGTGCTCGTGGTCATCTTGCTCGTGGTCGTCCTGGGTATTGGCAGGGAGATATCGGGAGCGCGGCGGTGGCTTTCTCTGGGTCCCTTGGGTATTCAACCCTCGGAAATGGCAAAGATCATGATCATCATCTGGATCGGTTACTGGGGATCGAAGAAAAAGAATCTCGAGGACTACGGATTTAGGGAGCTCACCATCCCACTTGTTATTATCCTCGTACCGACAGGATTGATTCTGGCCGAACCCGATCTCGGTACCGCCGGTATGCTCATGCTGATCTCGATTGGCATGTTTCTCCTCCTGGGAATCAGGAGATCGACCCTGATCATTTCATTCCTCCTCTTTCTCGGAGTGCTCCCCATTGCGTGGTTCTCCCTGAAGGAGTATCAACGCTTACGGATACTCTCCTTTATCGATCCATCCCGCGACCCTCTCGGCAGCGGCTACCATGCCCTCCAATCCAAAATTGCCGTGGGATCGGGCGGCTTCCTCGGGAAGGGGTTCTTGCACGGGACGCAGACGCAGTTGCGTTTCCTCCCGGAGCACCATACGGACTTCATCTTTTCGGTCGTTGCCGAGGAATGGGGATTCCTTGGCTCTGCTCTCGTGATCACCCTCTTCTTCCTCCTTATTACGAAGATCATCGCCATCGGGCTCAAGGCTAAGGATAGATTTGGGGCCATGATTTGCTTCGGCATCGCCATACTCATCACTCTGCACGTCTTCATCAATATGGCCATGACTGTGGGGATGTTCCCAGTGGTCGGCGTGCCCCTCCCATTCATCAGCTATGGAGGATCGTTCATGATCATCAACTTGGCATGCATCGGCGTCATCCTGAGCGTTGCCTGGCGGAAGCATATGTTCTAGAAGGCAGAGCAGAAGGGAGAAGAGAGCAGGTCGAAAAGGGTGAAGATGGTGGAAAAAGAAGGTCAGCGAGAGCGCTGTGTGCATAGCGCAATGCATGACCCCGCAAGATGCAAATCCTGCTGGAATAGTCCACCGTGGTTGCGTTCGCTGAATGTGGCCGCTCGTTGTTATTTTATCCAGAGCGGCCACATCCAGCGAACTGGCCCCCCTTGAGACCAATGGAGTTTGAGCTTTTTACCGCTGCATGATCTCGATGAATTTGTCGAGTTTGCCCTTCTCCTGCGCCGCCCTCAGTCCCATCTCCTGGACCGTAACCGGGATAACGGGTTCTGCAGTTCGCTTGACGAGCAGAATGGCCTCCGTGGGGCAGGTTGAGACACATAGGCCGCAGCCGATGCAGGCTTCCCCTGAAATGACGGCAGCCTCATCGCCTATCACGATAGCAGTCATCGGGCACCGCTCTTGGCAGAGTCCACAGGCAGTACAGTTTCCCGGGTTCACGCGCGACTCGTAGGAGCTTATCCCAAAGGCGTGCGGATGTTTGAGCTGGGTCCTTCCACGCATGACCGTGCAGCAGCAGGTGCAGCAGTTGCAGATGAAGTTCGGCCGGTCCTGGCTGTTATTGCTGATATGGACGAGGCCTGCTTCCTCCGCCCTGTCGAGCACCCTAATTGCATCGTTCTGGCTGATCTCTTTCGCATAACCGCGTTCGACGAGGAATCTCCCGGGGGCGTCGAAGATGAGGCACACCTCCCGCGGCTTGTCGCATTTCTCCATACTCACTCTGCAGGCACAGTTTGTGACGGCATAATACTTTACCTTTTGGATGAACCCACGGACCTCTTCATAGGGGAGGACATTGGTCTGGGCCTTCAAAGACTCATAAACGGGCACAACCCGTGCGAGCGGGGTGGGATTTCCCGCGAAGGCAATGCCCATCGCATCGGCATGGTATTCCTCCCAGAGCCTGGCGAGGCGCTCCAGTTCAAGGGTATCCTTGCCCTTCATGAACGGGAACTCGAAGAGGCCGGGTATGGTCGGCAGCAGGCCGTATCTTTTCCTGCTATCCTTCACCCGCGCATATACGACCGCTTTGTCCGCAAGCCGTTCCAGTCGCTTTTCCACCTCATCGATGGGGATTCCGCATGCCTGTGCGATATCGGCAAGATCCTTGTCCTTAAAGCTCATGTGGACGGCAACGGCCGCTTCCTCCTGTGTGAAGAGGATGCGCAGGATCTCCTCAAAGGCTTTTGACTTCGGCGCACCGGAAGGATGCGCGTCCAGTATCTCTCTCAACTTCTCATAGATTTCCATAGCCGTTTCCTTTCACCATAAAGATAGCTACTCCGAGGCATACATCTCATCAATCACCTGGGCGTAGTCCTTGCGGCACAATTCGACACGACCATATCCACATGCGTCCAGTAGGGGCTGCTGGGGGCCATGGTCGCCGCCTCGACCACGAAATCTGCTCCCGCCATGTCCTTCAGGTCGGTGCTAATCTTGATCCTGCCAATGACAGCATCCCGCTCCACGGAGGTCATCTAACCTTTAGCAACATTCTTGCCGAGCACCTTAGAGATATTGTTGAGCCCTTTGAGGACAAATTCCTCCTTGATATCATTCATGATGACAGAAAGTCCAGTCACGGCTGCCAACCGGGCAATACCGCTACCCCAATTTCCTGCACCGATTACGCCGAATATCTTCCCATGCTTACGCTCCTTTCCTGGTGGATGGTGGGCGCTTGACGATCATGGCGACCGCCTCGCCGCCGCCCAGGCAGAGAGAGGCAAGGCCTGTCTGCTTGTCTTGTCTGATCATCTCGTAGAGGAGGGTCACGAGGACCCTGCCGCCACTTGCCCCGATGGGGTGGCCAAGTGCCACACTGCCGCCGTTCACATTGACCTTCTGGGGATCCAGCTTAAGCTCTTTCAGTACGGCAACCGTCGACCCGCTGAAGGCCTCGTTGATTTCGAAAAGATCGATGTCATCCAAACCGATCCCCTCTTTCTTGAGCACCTTCGGTACAGCAAGGATTGGTGCGACGAGAACATATTTCATGTCGAGGCTTGCGGAGGCCTGCGCGCCAATGGTGGCCATGATGGTGCAGCCAAGTTCCACGGCCTTCTCCCGGGCCATCACTACGACCGCCGATGCACCGTCCGATATAATGGATGCATTGCCGGCGGTGGTCACGCCGCCGTGCTTGAAGGCGGGCTGCATCATGGACAGGGCTTCATACGATGTTTCCCGCGGACATTCGTCCTCGCTGAAGAGGGAGATGTTCCCTTTGCGATCCCTGATCTTAACTGGGACGATCTCGTCATTGAACTTGCCTTCCCGTATGGCGTAGAGGGCTCTCCGGTAGGATTCTTCCGCATAGCGGTCCTGCTCCTCACGACTGATATGGTACTTCTCGGAGCAGAGCTCATTGGATATGCCCATGTGAAAATCGTTTACGATATCCCATAAGCCGTCGTGGACCATGTGGTCCCGGATGGCGCCGTCGCCCATGCGGTAGCCGAACCGGCCCTTCTCGAGATAGAAGGGCGCCATAGTCATGTTCTCCATGCCGCCAGCTACGACGACGTTAGCATCCCCGATTTGGATGGCCTGGGCAGCGAGCATCACGGCCTTCAGTGACGAACCGCACACCTTGTTGACCGAGAGACACTCCACCTCCCACGGCATGTTGGCCTGGACAGCCGCCTGCTTGGCGGGATTCTGGCCATAGCCGCACGGGAGGACGATGCCCATGATCACCTCGTTTACTGTGCTCTTCTCAATCCCGGCCTTCCGCACCGCCTCCTCAATGACAATCGCACCCAACTTTGTTGCTCCGATATTGGCCAGGGTGCCATTGAAATTCCCCAACGGAGTTCTAACCGCGCTGACGATTACCGCTTCTCGCATAGCATCTCCCATGATTGAAATTTTGCTGTTGAACTGCCTTTCGATAGAGGAGACCGGAAAAAAATTCAAGCAAAAAAAGGTGGAAGGAGGCGAAGGGTGGCGCGGTTCATCCTTGACTTTTCCTGGGTGAATGTTATTTATTTACCTTAGGAATATACGGGTTTCTTCCGTGAGATGCATTTTACATGAGCTGGGGAGGGATATATGAAGACAAGCATGAAAACCTTGATCACCTTTCTCGTTGTTTTTGCCTGCATTTGCCTGCCGTACACCGGCCGATGCGAGGACTGGCCGAACGACCCGAATTACAGCGGCAAGGGGATCGCCCGCCAGGATCTTACCCCTTACGATATTCAATACTTTTTCCTCTCCACCATGATACCGGACATTGCGCCACTGGCCGTCGATCCCGAGGGGGCGGTGGGGATGTCGGTGGACGCTGCCTGGCGTGCGTTCGGGATTGGGCGCGAGGACGTGCTCATCGCCTATGTGGAAGGGGGCATCAATTGGCATTATCTGATGTCATTACCCGAGCTTGCGGACAAGATCTACATCAATCCACGCGAATTACCACCACCCTGCCGCGGCAGTGTCTGCGGCTGGCCAGCGGCGGACAATGGCGACGGCTGGTTCAACGCGCCGGACTATGCCGAGATGTGCCCGGACCACAATGGAAATGGGATCATTGACGCCGAGGATCTGATCGCCGAATTCTCCGACGGTATAGATAATGATGGGAATGGTTACATCGATGACATCTCGGGCTGGGATTTCTATAATGATCAGAACAACCCCGCCACATACGATACCACGTATACCCATGCCAACAGCCAGATGATGCAAGCCGCGGCCATCACGAACAACAACTATCTCGGGGCGGGATTGTGCCCGCGCTGTATGATCATGCCGGTCAAGGCCGGGGCCGAGGCCCTCGACCGAACCGATGATCTGGCACAGGCCTGGCTCTTCGCTGCCGATGCCGGCGCGGACATCATTGTCTCCACTACCGCCGATCTGGGATATTCCACATTCATGGCGGAGGCCATCGATTATATCACCCGTCGCGGGGTGGTGATCGTGGAGTCCTCCAACGACTTTGATTCCACCGATCACCAGGGCGGCATGTTCCATGCGCATGTCCTGCCGGGCAACGGCCTGGTGCCCAATCTGGCCTCCGTCACCGGCAAGCTCGCGCGTCTCACTACGACCTTCCGCGAGCGCTCCAGCATCACCTCCTGGGGTACGCACAACATGTTCTCGGTCCCCAATCACGGAGGCACGACCTCCGAATCCACCCCGACCGTTGGCGGGATGCTGGCCATGGTCAAGTCCGGGGCGGACGATGCCTTCGATCAGGGGCTCATCGATCAGCCCCTATCGGGATTTGAGCTGGTCCAGGTGGTGCGCCATACCTGCAGCGACATCAGCGATCCCAACCTGGGCTGGGCCGGCAAGCCCGGCTGGGACCTGCAGTACGGCTACGGCCGGCCGAACGTGTACAAGGCGATCAAGGCCGTACGCGACGGTAAGATCCCGCCGGTGGCCCTCATCGATATCCCGCGCTGGTACTTCCTGGTCGATCCCACACGCGATCGCTTCCTGCCCGTGGAGGGCCGCATGTCGGGTCGCGGCTCGGCCGGGTATGGCTGGGAGCTGCAGCTCGGCATGGGCGCCGAGCCGGAAGAGGGTGAGTTCATTACCGTGGCGAACGGCTTGAAGAAGGGGAGCTTCGAAGGACCACTGGCGATGATCGATCTCGAGATGCTCCAATATGTGTATTTCCCGTTTTTCAAACAGCCTTTTGGCATTTCACAGACCAAGGCGCTCGAAACCGCGGAGCAGTACACAGCGACGTTACGCCTGCAGGTCAAGTACGACAATGGGGTCATGGGCGAGGAGCGGCGGTCGATATTCCTGCACCATGATGCAACCTGGAAGCAGCCTTTCCCGAAATATATCGGCCCCGGCGGGGAATCACAGGCCTGCCTGGCGGATCTCCAGGGGCAGGGAAGGCTGGCCATCATCTTCGGCGATTCCGACGGCTTCATCCATGCCATCGATTCCGCAACGGGCAAAGATCTTCCGGGCTGGTTGGTTCCGCCGGAAGGGGAACCGAGCGTGCATACCCTGCCCACGCAGACGGTCAAGACCTATCCCGGGGTGAACGCGCGCTATGAGCCGATCATGAGCATGGTAAGCGTCGGCGATCTAGACCATGACGGCAATCTATGGATTGTGGCCAGCAGCACGACGGGGCGGGTCTATGTGTTCGACGCCGGGGGCAGGACGCGCGAAGGCTGGCCCAAGACCCTGGACACCGGCGTCAGGCCACCTGCCATGCCGCGTCCGGCCCTCAATTTCACACGCTTGCCCATCCAGGGTTCCTTCGCACCGCCCGTACTTGTTGACCTGGATCGGGATGCGGACCTGGAGATCATCCAGGCTGCCTGCGACGGGTATCTCTATATCTGGAAGGCGGACGGGACCGATCTGCTCGGATGGCCGAAGAAAGTGGAACTACCTAATAATTATCCTATAGAAGACGGATACGTACGCATCAACGACCGGAAGATCGTGACCAGCCCGGTCATCGCCGACCTCGATGGGGACGGAGACTGGGAGATCGTGGTCATGACCCAGTACAATGATACACCAGGTGCAGGTCTGCAGCTCTTCGGCAAGTCGCATGCCATGGCCTATCACCACGACGGCCGGACGGTCAGCGGCTGGCCGGCCGAGGTCGATGCCATGGCGATCTATTATGGTTCGGCCCAGGAGTTCATCACCGAGGGTTCATCGTCGCCGGTGGCCTGCGACGTGGACGGCGACGGAGCGGATGAGATCGTGGTGAGTCCGCTGTTCTCGCATCCGTTCGTGCTGGACGGCGACGGCACCGTCATCAACCAGTACACTGGCGGCGCGGCCCCGCTCAAGAACGTCGGCGGGCTCATCGAGGCGCTGAACGCCCTGGCCGGGGATTACCCCATGGGCTTCACCACCACCGGCGCCTTCGGCACCTTCGACGGCGGCATCACCTATGCCCAGGCCGGCTCCGGCATGCGCGGGATCCTCCAGATGTTCCTGACCCCCGGACAGGGGGTTTGGCTTAAGAACTTCGAACGCGCTTTCGACGCTGGTAGCGGTACCCCGCGTGCCGGCTTCCCGGCCTTCTTCCAGGGACTAAATTTCCTCGGCTCACCGGTTATCGCGGATGTCACCGGCGACGGCAGATGCGAGATTATCGACGCCGGCGACTCCTCGGCCCTGCATGCCTACCAGGCGGGCGGAGGCCAAGCCCCCGGCTTCCCCAAGTTCACTACCGGTTGGGTGATCTGGTCGCCCAGCGTAGGCGACCTGGACGGTGACGGTGACGTGGAGATAGTGGCCTTGACCCGCGAAGGCTGGCTCATGGTCTGGGAGACCCCTGGCAAGTCCGCGGCTAACACGGAGTGGTGGCACTATCACCATGACGAGTGGAACACCGGCCGCTACGGTACCGACACCCGTCCCCCCGGTATACCGCGCAACATACGCGTGAGTGCAGATGCCAGAGAAGTCAGATTCACAGCCCCAGGAGATGACTGGTATACCGGAAAGCCCGCCCGCTATATGGTCAGTTTCGAGCCGGGAGGAGTACACGAGGAAATACCGGCTCATGCTCCGGCCGGGAGTAACGTTTTACTTGAAGTTCCCGAAGGGGTAAGCGAGGTGACCATCCAGGCCGTGGATGATGCCGGGAATCTTGGTAAAACCTGCACGGTGGCGGTTTCGAAAGCTACACCTGAAGAGAAGACTTCTGGCGGTGAGCATGGCGGCGGGGGTATCTGTTTCTTGTCCACAGCCATGCGGTAGATGACGAGGGCTTGAGGGCATAAGACTTCAATCGGTATACCCGGAACCCCTCTACCGCTAGGAGACCTTGGGTACAGCGGCCCTGGAGTGCAGGCGGCTCTTAATCTAAGCGCAGCAGGATCCACCTGTCAGCCAGGGCGCTTGGTCGTGCCACCTGAGCAGGCGATGGCCATCGTTTTTTTTTGCAATGACTGACAAAGATGGCGATGAAAACTCTTAAGGGAAGAAGAGGTGAACGTCTTTTTTTCGGACATGCTTGAGGGTAATATTAAAATTGCAATTGTTGCATGCAATAATTTATATTTATATGCAGGTAATTTGCTGGGCGGTAATGTGACAGCAGTTGATGAGACTATATGAAGGTTTTTGAATCATATGGCATTGCCGGGAAAAAGGCGCCTAACCGCCTGGTTGCCCAGGCCATGGAGACGAACTCCGCCGGGAAAGGCGGGACGGTGAGCAGGGCGGTGATCGAACGTTGCCGTTGGCTTGCCCGGGGTAACTGGGGTATGGTGTTTGTAGAAGCCGTCTCTATTACAGGAGATTGCCTGGCGAGGAGACATAGCCTCATTCTGAACAAGAAAAACCTCACGGGATTCAAACGCTTGGTGGAATCTTTCCGGCGAGAAAATGGGGATGGACTGTTGTTGTTTCAGCTGACGCATCCCGGACGCTTCAGCGGTGATTTCTCGAGCAAGATCAAAGCATATGCAGATGATGTTCATGACATCCCCGTTGCCTCAACACATGAACTGCATGCCATCAGGGATGCCTTTCTCGAAGCTGTGGGTCTCGCAGAGGAAGCGGGGGCAGATGGGGTGGATATCAAGGCCTGTCATGGCTACCTGGGCGGCGAACTCCTGAGGCCATTGAATCAGAGACCGGATGCGTACGGCTGCACCCCTAAAAACCGCGCTCGTCTGATAGCCGAGGTCATTCGCGCATCGGTCAAGTCGTATCCGGATATGATCGTGGGTACCAGGATCTCCCTGTATGAAGGGATCCGGGGTGGCTGTGGCACGCGCGGCCCGCATGAGATCATCGAAGACCTCGACGATATCATGGAGGTCCTCGGCCATATCGCTAGTGCCGGGGCTCACTTCTTCAACGTCTCCGCCGGCATCCCGACCCTGACGCCGCGTCTTACCAGGCCATTGGAAAACGACCAGGTGCACATGTTCCACCATTTCAGATATGCCAGTACTGTCAAACACTGCTATCCCACCGTGGCGGTCATCGGATCAGCCTACTCCGCGGCTAGGGAGTATGCGCTGGCGTGGGCCGAAGAGAATATCGGTAAGGAATATGTCGATCTGGCCGGTTTCGGTCGGCAATCGCTCGCCGACCCCCTCTTCCCCCGCAAACTTGCCGATAGTCCAGGGGTTATCGATTATTGTACCTTGTGCGGTGGATGCTCCCGTCTCCTGCGGGACCAGAAACGGGTCTACTGTACAACATATGCGAAAGGCGGGGAAAGGAGGATTTCTCTGGTGCCTGATAGGTGTAAAAAAAACATCTCACAGGGGAATACAAGGATGGTCAAGGCATGAAGAAGACGGCCATGATCATGACGCTCGGGGATATCGCGCACCAGTGCGGGGTATCCCCGAGCACGTTCTCCCGTGTCCTCAATAATGCCCCCGGCATCTCATCCGCAGCGCGAAAGCGTATATTGGAGGTGGCCCGGCAACACAATTTCATTCTTCAGAAGCGAAGGCGCCCCCTGGCACGCACACAGCTGAAACTCATGATCGTTATCCCGGAGGAATCCGCTATCACCATGAACCCCTTCTTCGATATCTCGGAGCTCCTGAACGCCATCAACAATGCCTT
>CAYGXB010000031.1:0-16654 GCA_964353605.1 uncultured Bacteriovoracaceae bacterium | reverse complement strand
CGCGGGACGCGGCGGCTCATGTTGCAGGTGATCTCGTAAGGGATGGTGTCGCACCAGTCGGCCACATCCTGGGCGGTGATGGTGTGTGTGCCGAAGAGGGTCACCTCCTGGCCGATGGGATAGATGTCGTCACCCAGTTCGATGAGGCACTGGTCCATGCATATCCGACCAACAACGGGGTAGGTCTTACCATTGATGATGACCTTGGCCTTATTGGACAATGCCCGCGGGTAGCCGTCGGCGTAGCCGACCGGGATAGTGGCGATATAAGTGTCGCGTTCTGTGGTGTAGGTGAGGCCGTAGGAGAGGCCGGTCCCCTTTTTGACGCGCTTGATGAACATAATCCCTGATTTCATCGTCATGGCGGGTTGGATATCGAGATTCCGGGTGCTCTCCTTGGAAGGATAGAGGCCATAGCAAAGGATGCCTGGCCGGACGATATCCATGTATGAGTCGGGGTGGTCGATGATGGCCCCGGAGTTGGCGCAATGGCGCAGGCCCAATTCCCTGCCGAGAATATGCGCCTTGTCTAGCATCTGCTGGAAGAGGTGGATCTGTTCGCGCGTAAAGGTCTTGTCTTTCTGGTCGGAGATGGGGAAGTGGGTATAGATGCCTGTGATGCGGATCTCCCGGATGCTGGAAATGCTGTTGATGACAGCCAGGGACTCCTCGGGAGGGAAGCCGAGTCTGCCCATGCCAGTGTCGGTCTTGAAATGGACGTCGATCGGCCGGTTCCACCTCCGTGCACCTTTAACGAGGGCATCGACGAGCATGGTATCCGCCATGGTTGGGATGAGGTTATGCTCGCAGAGCGTGTCGATATCCTCTTGCGATGAATCGATGAGGGTGAAGATGAGGATGGGGAGTCGAATCCCCGCTTGTCGCAGGTCGATGCCCTCTTCTAAGCTCGTGACGCCAAACATATCCACGAGTGCATGTTCCTGCGCGAGTCGGCCGACCTCAGGCGCCCCATGGCCATAGGCATCGGCCTTGATGGCCATCATGATCTTTCTGCCGGTGAATTTGCGGATCTTCTGAAGGTTATGCCTGATGGCCGAGAGGTCGATCTCCACCCGCGTGGGTCGCATCCACCCTCCTAGTCCGCCTTCTTTCTCAAGAAGGTGGGGATGTTATAGGCCTCCATATCGAGCACACTGTCATCCACGACCATCCCCATCTTGACGACCTCCTTGTCCTTCTTCTGTTCCTGTTTGCGTATGTAGGCCGGCCGGTTATAATCGATGACCCGGGCGCCCTGGAGATCGCGGATCACCTCCAGGTCATTGTCCGTCCGGGCCAGCACGATGGGTTTGTTGGAGAAACCTGTGGCGATTACTGTGATGGTCATCTCATCTTTCAGGTGTTTGTCGACGACGAAGCCCCAGATGATGTTCGCGTCTTCATGGGCGGAGGATTGGATGAGGGTGGAGGCCTCGTGGATCTCGTCCATGGTGATATGCTCGTCGCCGGTGATATTGATGAGCATGCCTTTGGCCCCACTGATATCCATATCTTCTAGGAGCGGGCTGGAAATGGCGGCCTGAGCGGCTTCCTGTGCCCGGTTTTCCCCACAGGCGCTCCCGACACCCATGAGGGCCTTGCCTTTCTCGCACATCACTGCCCGGACGTCATTGAAGTCTACATTGACGATTCCCGTGTTGATGATGAGGTCGGATATGCCCCGTACCGCATTGATCAGGATTTCATCGGCTTTTTTGAACGCCTCGAGCATGGGGATGTTCTTGCCTCCGAGGCTGAGGAGTCTGTTATTCGGTATGATGATGAGTGCGTCCACGTTCTCTGAGAGTTCCGCTTCCCCCACCTGCGCCTGGGTCATCTTGCGTTTGCCTTCGAAAGGGAAGGGTTTGGTCGCGACGGCCACGGTCAGCGCTTCCATCTCACGGGCGATGCGGGCCACGATCGGGGAAGCCCCCGTCCCTGTACCGCCGCCCAGACCGGTGGCGATGAAAACCATGTCGGCGCCATGAAGCGCCTCACGGATAGCGTCCTCACTCTCATGGGCGGCATTCCGGCCGACCTCGGGATTGCCGCCGGCCCCGAGCCCCCTGGTAAGCTTAGCACCAAGCTGTACACGTTGCGGGGTCAAGGATGACTTGAGCGTCTGGATGTCGGTATTGCATGCCAGGAATTCGACGCCCCGCAAGTGGGCGTTGATCATGTTGTTCACGGCATTGCAGCCGCAGCCACCCACACCGATGACCTTGATCTGCGCCCCCAGTTGATCCTGCTCCTCCAGTACGAACATAGCTCCCTCCTTTTTTCCTTAAAACACCTCTTTGAACCACCGAATCATCCGTTCCAGCAATTTTTCAAACGTATGAGACCCGTTATACCGATGATAATATCCCGGCTTGTCCGCCTCATAGAGACATAAACCCACCGCAGTGGCATAGGCCGGGTTGTTCACGAGCTCCACCAATCCCTTGATCCCCCGTGGCACACCGATTCTGACCGGCATATGCATGATGCCCTCGGCGAGTTGAGCCACCCCTTCGAGGCAGCTTGCCCCGCCCGTAAGCACCAGACCTGTGGCCATCTGCTCCGCGAAACCGGTATTCCTGATCTCGTTATAGGCGAGCTTGAAGAGTTCCTCCATCCGTGATTCGATAATCTCGGCGAGGATCCTCCGGGGAACCATGCTCTCGGAATCGCCACCAATGGAAGGGACTTCGATCTGCTCATCCGGGGATACCTTGGAGGCGATGGCATGTCCGTATTTGATCTTGAGCCGTTCCGCCTCAGCGATGGGGGTACGCAAGCCCACGGCGATATCGTTGGTGACGTGGTCTCCTCCCAGGGCGAGGACGGTGGTATGCCGGATGGCGCCATCGTTGAAGACGGCGATATCGGTTGTGCCTCCTCCAATGTCCATGATGATGACCCCGAGCTGCCGCTCATCCGGGGTGAGGACGGCCGCGGCGGATGCGATCTGCTGAAGGACGATGTCATGGAGACCCAGGCCCGCCTTTTGGGCGCACTTGGTGATATTACTCACTGCCGCCACCGAACCCGTGACGATATGCACCTTCGCCTCCAGTCTGGATCCGGCCATGCCGACAGGGTCTACGATCCCGGTAATCTCATCCACGGCGAACTCCTGGGGGAGCACATGGATGATCTCGACCCCCACGGGCTTTGCAAAATCCTTGGCCTGGTCGACCACACGCTTTTTGTCGGCCGGTGTTATCTCATCCCCCTTGATGGCAATCACTCCAGTGGTACTGATCCCTTGGATATGACCACCGGCAATACCGGTATACACGTCATCCACCCGCACGCCAGCCATGCGTTCGGCGTCTTCCACCGAGCGCTTGATGGCCTCGACGGTCTGTTCCATATTCACGACGAGCCCCCGCCGCAGGCCCTTCGATTCCGACTGGCCGAATCCGATCACCTCCAGCGACCCCCCTTCTTTGCGCTCGGTGATCAGGCAACAGATCTTGGTTGTCCCAATATCCAGCCCGACGATGATCCTGTCTCTAGCTGCCACGCGTCTCCACTCCCCCTTTGATCGGATTACTGAGCACCACTTTGTCCTCGCAGCTCAAGTCCAATACGGTGCCCTCCATCGGTTTGAGCTCCCGCATGATACATAAGGCCATGTCCAGTTTGGCAGGGGTGATGGTCTCCAGGGATGCAACGCTCACCCCCATCTTGAGCCTGAATATCATCCTGCCTCCGGCCTCGATATCGATTCTGTCCACAGGTAAGCCTTTTGATTGCAGGAGGTGGATCGCCTCGATGCCTTTTTTCAAAAATGCATTCATGTCCGTGCTCGTGGGGATAAAGCCCATGGCGCGGATGGTGAGGCCCTTGAATCCTTGAGGCATGGATGCAAATATTCTCCCCTCTTCATTCACCACATACCCCTTTACCCCGAGATAGACCGCCGCAACGGAGACCTGTTCCTTTATATTCACGATAATCGAAGCGGGGATGAATCTCCTCACAATTTCAACATCCTTCACCCATGGATGCTCCTGAATCCTCTGCCGAGCAATGTCTATGTCACAGGAAAGGATATTGTCCCCCTTCTCAATATCTAGTAGCGATAGTATCTCATCTTCTTGCATATGTGAGCAACCCTTAATTGAGATATTTTTTACATGAAACAGGTGGGAACTCGAAATGTATGCCACTGCGCAAAATAGCACCATAGCACTGGATATTCCGAGGCTTGTCCAGATGGATATGCGCAGGACACTGTTGATGTTCGATATCCTTTTCTTAACTGATTTGATCCTTATCTTCTTTTTATAATCTTCAACCAACGATCCGCACCTCCTCCTCGAGCTCGATGCCAAACTCCTTCCAAACCGCAACCCTTATCAGGGCGATGAGCTGCTTGATATCAGCGGTCGTGGCATCTCCGTCATTGACAATGTAGTTGGCATGAATCTCGGATACCCGCGCCCCGCCGATATGCACGCCTTTCAGGCCAGCCTTGTCGATGAGGAATCCTGCAGAAGCCCCCGGTGGGTTTTTAAAGATGCTGCCGCTCGAGTAACCCTTCGGTTGATTGCGCCGCCTTTCCATAAAGGAGGCGATCTTGGCACGCACTTCATCTTTGTTGCTTGGTTTCAACATAAGGGTTGCCCTGATGACTACAGCCTGGGGAGGAAGATCGCACCTCCTGTAGGTGTAGGTTATATCTTGCCTTTGTAAGGAGCGCCTGCCTGCCTTATCCACCACATCGATGGAGCTGACAGCATCCATGAAGCCTTTTTCGTTTGTCCCCGCATTCATGCAGATCGCACCGCCCAGTGTCCCTGGTATGCCCGCCATGAATTCTACGCCGGACAAACCGGTTTCCCTGCAAAACATGAGTAGTGAATGGATTGGGGTGGCGGCCCCGACAGAGACCAGCTCACCCTCAACGCTGATGTAATCGAATGTCTTGCCCAGCTTGATGACCGGGGTGGTAATCAGGGTGTCTTCGAATATGGTGTTCGTCCCACCGCCGATGACGAGGAAAGCATCGAGTTTTTCCACCAAGCGTTCAAGTTCATCCATGTCCTCTGCCTCGAGGAGCTGCATTATCCTGCCCCCGCAGTGCATGGAGGTTATGGATTTTCCATCGGCCTGGCTTATCTTCATCGCTTGAGCCTATCGAGAAGCTTGAGCCCCTGCCTCCAGACGTCGCCTGCCCCGAGGAACACCACCATGTCCCCGGACCTCACATCCTTGATAAGGACATCAGGTAGGCTGTGCTTGTCTTCTACGTAGCTTACCTGCCTATGTCCATGCCTCTTCACCTCTTCAAAGAGGTGTTGTCCCGTTACCCCGGGTATCGGGACCTCGGATGCCGGGTATATCTCGGTTATGTAGAGGGCCGATGCATCGTTGAAAGCAGTAATAAAATCTGGGAAGAGGTCGCGGGTTCTCGTATAGCGGTGGGGCTGGAAGACAGCGACGATCCGCTTGTCTGGAAAGCCGTTTTTGAGGCCTTTGAGCGTCATCTTGATCTCGGTCGGATGATGACCATAGTCGTCCATTACAAGCACCCCTGCTTCCTTGCCCCTGACATGACATCTCCTTTGGACACCCCTGTAGGATGCGAGTGCATCCTTGATTACCGGCAGATCGACGCCGATCTCCAAGGCAGTCGCCATAGCGCCGAGCGCATTGAGGCAGTTGTGTATCCCCGGCACGTTCAAGCTTATCTCGACCAGGGAAGATCCGTTCCGGTGCGCCTTAAACCTTGCGCCGAATCCCTTGAAGACGGGCTCGATGCACCGGTACATAGCCTGGATGTGTGAACCGTAGGTGATCACCTTTCGCTCGAGCCTGGGGAGTATGTGCTGGATGTTCTTGTCATCCAGACAGACCATGTTGAAGCCATAGAACGGGACCTTGTTCAGGAACTTGACGTAGGTGTCGCGGATGTCATCGATATCCCGGTAGCAGTCCAAGTGCTCTTCCTCGATATTGGTAACTAAGGCGATGATGGGGGCGAGTTTCAGGAACGACCGGTCGCTCTCATCCGCCTCGGCCACCAGCAGATCGCCTTCCCCAAGCTTGGCATTGGAGTCGAAGATGTCAAGCTTGCCGCCGATGATGGCGGTAGGATCGAGCTTAGCTTTAGAGAGGATGGTAGCCAGCATGGATGTCGTGGTGGTCTTGCCGTGGGTGCCGGCTATGGCGATGGAGAATTTCATGCGCATGAGCTCGGAGAGCATCTCAGCCCGCGGGATGATAGGCAATCCTTTATCCTTGGCAGCAAGGCACTCCGGGTTATGGGCGGGGGCGACTGCGGAGGAGTAGACGACGACCTGGGCATCACCGAGGTTCTCAGCAGAGTGTCCTATGTGAATTCGTGCCCCGAGCGATTTCAGTCGCTCAATGGTATCCGATGCGGAAACATCAGAACCAGAGACACAAAAGCCAAGATTGAGCAGGAGCTCCGCAATCCCGCTCATGCCGATGCCGCCGATGCCGACAAAATGGATCCTCTTTATGCCCCTGAACACTTGAGAATCTCCTCCGCAATCCTCTCCGCACCATCTCCAAGGTGCAGCGCCTGCATGCAATCGGAAGCTTTCACCAGACCTTCGACATTCCTGAGCCGGGAAACGATTTCCGCTGCCAATCGCCAGGGGGTAAGGGATTCCTCCGGAATGATCCACCCGCCACCATTTGAGCTCACGTGCATGGCGTTGAACATCTGGTGGTTGTCCGCGGCTTGCGGAAAAGGGATCATGATCACTGGGATGCCAAAGCGGGAGAGCTCCGAGAGCGTAATTCCCCCGGCCCTGCAGACAACGAGCCGAGCCCTCCGCAATATGGATGCCATATTGTTGATGAAGGCAAAAGCCTCACCCTGAATGCCTGTCTCTCTGTATGCATCCTTTACCCATGAGATGTCTGAAGCCCCTGTCTGATGGATGATCTCGATACCTTTCAGATCGTCCCTGCAGAGCTTCAACGCCTCGACTGCCGCTATGTTGATGCTGTGGGCCCCAAGGCTGCCCCCCATGATGACCAGCGCATTGCCGTTTTGCTTCTCATCTCTTGAAAATTCCTTTCTCAGCGGGTTTCCCGAGACGATGGTTATTTCCGCAGGGAACACCTGCAGTGTATCGGGGAAAGAGAGGAAGACCCGCTGCACAAAACGCGACAATATCCTGTTGGTGAGTCCGGGGATGCTGTTCTGCTCCTGGATGGCGCATCGCGCACCCATCAGGTGCCCTGCCAGGACAACCATACCCGTAACGTAACCGCCGGTTCCGATCACCCAGTTTGGACGATAATCCCGCGTCACCGTGAGGGCGGAGAAGAAGGCCAAGCTGTTGAGGATGAAGGCCTTCGGTAGGCCAGTGACCCGCTTCCCCTTGATGCCGGAGGCCCGGATGGGCAGAAAGTCGATACCATAGGTTCGAGCGATCCGTTCCTCCATGCCCCGGTCCGTCCCGACAAAGAGAATCCTCGCCTTGGCCTTCTCCCGGAGCGCCTCGGCGATCGCTATGGCCGGCATGATGTGACCACCCGTTCCTCCCGCAGTTATGATGACCCTCATAGCCGCGCCCCCCTTGATACTGACAGAATGAGACCGGAGGCGATCAGGGAGGTGAGCAAGGTGGTACCTCCATAGCTGAAGAAGGGGAGCGCTATCCCGGTGGTCGGGAACAACGACATCGCCACACCCATATTGATAACCGCCTGGAGTCCCACCAAGGAAACAGAGCAGGTCGCGAGATAGAAGCCGAAGGCATCATTCGTACCTCTGGCGATAGCGAGTCCCCTCCAGATCCAGATACCGAAGAGGATGATCACCCCCGTTACGCCGAGAAAACCGATCTCCTCTCCCACTACCGAAAATATGAAGTCCGTGTGCGGGGCGGGGAGGAAGAAGAGCTTCTGTGTCCCTTCGCCAAGCCCGGTACCCAGGATGCCCCCCTTGGAAAAGGCCACCAGGGACTGGATGATCTGATAGCCTATCCCCTGCATATCCTGCCAGGGGTTCATGAAGGCGAGTAGTCGTGTCATCCGATACGGCTTGAGCACCATCAGGATGACCCCCACCGGCGCAGAGGCGAGCAGGAGATAAAAAAAATGCGACCAGCGCATGCCCGCTATGAACAGGACCAAAATGGACCAGATAAATATGATGGCCGCCGTACCGAAATCCGGCTCGATAAGTATGAGAAAAGCGTTGAGCGAACTCACCATCAAGATGGGCATTACCCCAGTGGAGAAGTCCGCGATGGATTTTGTCTTCCGGGAAAGGAAGTAGGAGAGATAAAGGATAAGAGCGATCTTTGTAAGCTCTGATGCCTGGTAATTGATGAAAGCGATCCTCACCCAACGCTTGGCATGCCCGGCAGAAAAACCGATGCCGGGCACAAAACAGAGGATGAGCGAGATGATCCCGGAGAGGAGCAGAATATAGACTAATGGTCTGGACAGGAGCCTCCGATAGTCCATGCACATGATGCCAAGCATGATACTGACCCCGATCACGAGATGAATGAGGCGCCGTTGGGTGAGAGCCATGCCATCCCCATACATCTCTTTGGACACGAAAAAACTAGACGAGTAGACCATCACCGTCCCAACTACCATGAGGATCAGGGTAGTGAGGAGGAAGAGAACGTCGAAGTCTAGCTCATCTTCTTCGCTATGAGCTCTTTCACGCATGCAACAAAAACCTCACCCCGGTGGGCATAGCTGTTGAACATGTCAAAGCTGGCACAACCCGGACTCAGGAGCACAATATCCCCTCTCCCCGCCAGGGCATATGCTTTGTCCACCGCATCTTGCATATCAAATGCCCGCTCAATCGCCACCTTATCAGCAATCTCCAGTTCAATCCTTGCCGAAGCCTCTCCCATGAGAATGGCCTTCTTGATCTTATCCCTATGGCTGGCTGCCAGTTTTCCGAAATCGCCCCCCTTGTCTTTACCGCCCAGGATGAGGATGACCTTACCTGCAATGCTCTTCAAGGCGATGTCGACTGCACCCACATTGGTCGCCTTGGAGTCGTCCATGAATATGACCCCACCTAGCTCTCCCGCCCGCTCAAACCGGTGATGAATAACCTTGAAGTTCGCAAAAACCTCCTCCATGACACCCACCTCCACCCCCAGGTATCTCGTGACCAGGGCGGAGGCGAGCATATCCTCTATCGTGCCCCGTCCGAGCATGGCCGGATCTGGCACCCGCGGGCCGACACCCTCTATTTCGCCATGGAACATGATCTTACCATCCTGTATGTAGGCCCCGTCCCTGATGTCGCCTTTCTGTACAGAGAATCCCACCCTCCGCGGCCTCCTGACCCGATCCTTATAGGGATCGTCATTGCAGATGACCGCAATGTCATCTCCTTCCATATTCTCGAAGAGCCGGAGCTTGTAGTAGACGTACTCCTCCATGTCATGGTAGCGATCCAGATGATCGGGAGTGATGTTCATGCACACCCCGATAAAGGGTCTGAAACGCTCGATCCATTCGAGTTGGAACGAACTGATCTCGACCACGACATAGCGTGGGTTGGCATCCACCAAGGTGATCATCGGCGGCGAGATGTTGCCGCCGATTCCCACATCCTCTCCCGCAGCCTGCAAGATTGTGTGCACCAAGCTCGTGGTGGTCGTCTTACCGTTCGTGCCCGTGATGGCAATGATCTTCCCACGCAGCATGCTAGCTGCCACCTCGATCTCCGAGAGCACCTTCTTGGCATAGGCAAACAGGCTATGGTATCGCGGCACACCCGGGCTCGGGATAACAAGATCCGCCCACTCCATGTCACTCGGCGCGAGCATCTTCACGGGAATGTTTCCCTCAACCTTGGACTGAGCCTCATCTACGAGCCGCACCTCATGCCCTTTAGCGAGCATCACCCGCGCCGCCGCCTTGCCGGTCTCTCCTGTCCCCCAAACGACTACCTTCAATTCCGTGCCCTTTCTTACTCGTCCGTTTCCCGTGGGACATCCTTTTGGGAAAAGGAAGTTTCTTTCCCGGACTCCCCTCCTAAAGCTTTCCGACTTCTTTCCTTCATTTTTCTGGTGGTTCTTGATAACAGTCTACGGAGTGGACCGTTAGCAAGCGCCGACAGGGCGGTCGAATCGCGTGACGTTTGGCCCCCCAGAAGGCTCAGAGGGGTCGGGGGAGTTGATCTTTTGATTTTGTTCTGCATCGCGTTTACCTCAGCTTAAGCGTGGAGATGGCAAGCATGGCCAGGAGGATGGAGATGATCCAGAACCGGACGATGATCTTCGGCTCAGGCCAGCCCTTGAGCTCGAAGTGGTGGTGAACAGGCGCCATCCGGAAGATGCGCCTGCCCTTGGTAAACTTGAAGAAGCCAACTTGGAGGATGACCGAGAACACCTCCATGACAAAGACCCCGCCTACGAGTACGAGGAGGATTTCCTGTTTGGTCATGACGGCCACGGCGCCGATGATGCCGCCCAAGCTGAGCGAGCCGACATTACCCATAAAGACCTGTGCTGGGTAGGTATTGTACCAGAGGAAGCCGAATCCCGCCCCGACCATGGCCCCCAGGAATATGCTCAACTCGCCCACGCCAGAGATGAAGGGGATTTGGAGATAGGATGAAACCTTGAAATTCCCTGTGATGTAGGCGAAAACGAGATAGGTTGCGGCAGCCGTGATGCAGGGTCCTATGGCGAGGCCATCCAGACCATCGGTAAGATTCACCGCATTGGCGCAACCGACGATGACAAACATCACGAAGGGGATGAAGAGGATGCCGAGATCGAGGTGGATATTCTTAAAGAACGGCACGGCAATGGTCGTATCAAAGCCGGGGATAGTGGTGAGCACATAGCCCACAAAACCTGCCGTGCAGAATTCGGCGAGGAGTCGGATCTTGCCTGAAAGGCCGAGCAGGTTGCCGTTGACGGTCTTGATATAATCGTCGATGAAGCCCAGGATCCCGTAAATGACGAGTATGAGCATACCGAGCCAAACATAGCGGTTCGAGAGATCGACCCAGAGCAGGGTGGAGGTAATGACGGCGAAGATGATGAATAATCCCCCCATGGTCGGGGTCCCAGCTTTGTCCATGTGTCCGGGAGTATAGGAGCTGATACGTTCCTTTAGGCTCAAGCGGCGAAGCTGGTCGATGAACCAGGGACCGAAGACGAGGCAGATGATGAGGGCGGTGATCGTGGAATAGATGGTTCGGAAGGTGATGTATTTAAAGACATTGAAGATCGTATGATAGGTATGGAGGGGGAAGAGTATATGGTACAGCATTTTATGCCACCGCCTTCAGGTAGGTTACCACCCTGTCCAGCTTGAGACCACGGGAAGCTTTCACGAGCACGATGGTCTCCCGGCTGATACTATCCGAAAGGCTGGATACAATATGCTCCATGGTATCCACAATGGCAATGGCCCCAGCCTTCATCCCATCGCACATTGCGGCCTCTGCTACCACCTTGGCCATCTCTCCGGTGACGATGAGCCGATCAATATGGGCCTGAGCCACCCACTTCCCGAGTTGTTCATGCCAATACCGGGAGTCCTTGCCAAGCTCCAGCATATCGCCGAGCACGGCGATCTTGTGCGCATGCGGGGCGGAGACGAGCATATCCAGGGCTGCCTTCATGGAGGCAGGGTTCGCATTGTAGCTGTCATCGATGATGGTAAGTTTTTCAGAAACAATGATCTCGGAGCGCATCCCGGGGAAGGTTGCGTTCTCGATTCCCGATACGATAGCGTCCAGATCGATGTTCAAAGCTACAGCGCAGGCAGCTGCCGCCAGGGTATTGAGCACATTGTGCATCCCGGGCAGCGGGATGAGAAGACGCCGCAGATGCCCCCGGAAGTCGAGGAGGAGCTCTGTACCGGCGAGGGTTTGGCGCGTGATTTCCTTGGGTGTCACGTCCGCCTTGTTGCTGTCAGAAAAGGTGACGACTTCGAGGGTATCGGGGATGTGTACCTTGTCCATATACTGGGCATGGGGGTTGATGATTGCAACACGCATGGTGTTTAAGAATATGGATTGCTTTTCCGCGATGATGCCGTCAATGCTCCCCAGACCGTTAAGGTGCGCTGGGGTAATGTTCGTGAGGATAGAGACCATCGGCATGGTCATTGCGGAGAGACGCTCGATCTCGCCGGGGTGGTTGGTTCCCATTTCAACCACGGCGAACTTATGCTCTGGTTTGAGCTCGAAAAGACGCAGAGGGACACCGATGAGGTTGTTGTAGTTCTTCTGCGTCTTGAGGGTAGTGCCTTTCAGGGCGAGGATCGATGCCACCAGCTCTTTGACTATGGTTTTCCCGGTGGATCCGGTTATACCGACGATTTTTACCTCGAATCTCCTCCTGAAATCACCGGCGAGTGCGCCGAGTGCCTTGAGGGTGTCATCCACGAGAACGACCGGGACCGAGCGGATATCGACCGGCTGCATGACGAGGGCACCTGACGCGCCACGGGCAAAGGCATCCTTGAGGAAACCATGTCCATCGAAAGTCTCACCCTTCAGCGCCACGAAGAGCTCGCCCTTGGTGATGGTTCTCGAGTCGGTCGAGATCCCGGAGAACATTGTATCAAGGCTGCCGGAGAGGAGTTGACCCCGAGTGCTAACGATGAGGTCCTGGATCCTGCCCCTCATCGGCCGAAGACCTCTCTCAGGCATTCCTGCACGCAAACCTTATCGTCGAACGGGATCCTTTTGTCTCCGATGATCTGGTAGGTCTCGTGCCCTTTCCCAGCTATGATCAGACAATCGTCATTGCGTATGATCTTGATGCCGAGCATGATTGCCTTAGCCCTTTCGGGCTCGACGAAGAGGTTCGTTCTGTCCTGGATCCCGGATGTGATCTCATCGATGATCGCAAGCGGGTCCTCGCTGCGGGGGTTGTCCGAGGTAACGATAGTAATGTCGGAAAGCCGCTCCGAGATGGAGCCCATGACCGATCGTTTGGATCGATCCCGGTCGCCGCCGCAGCCAAAGATGGTGATGATTCTTCCTCTCGCCAACCCTCGAGCTGACTGCAGGGCCTTTTCCAGGGCCTCGGGTTTGTGAGCGTAGTCCACGATAATTTTGAGACCATAGGGGTTTTCCACCGGGTCCATGCGGCCGGGTATGCCTTGCAGGGCTTGGATGCCTCGTTCGATCGTATCGCGGTCGATTTCCATAGCGAGACATACGCCGACCGAGGCCATAATATTGTAGGCTTGGAAGGAACCGAGGAGTGGGCTCGTGATCTGCATGGTCCCCCCGGGTGTGCCGAGCTCCATGCGGATCCCGCCAAGGTCAGCCTGTACCTTGAGGGCCTTGACCATCGCTCTTTCCGTCTGACCGAAGGTGATGGGTGCGTTTAATTCGCCGATAAGGTCCCTGCCGAACATGTCGTCGTAGTTGATGATGGCTCTTCCCTTAAGATATTCCATGAACAACCGTTTTTTGGCGGAGAAGTAAGCGTGCATGTCCTTGTGATAATCGAGGTGATCGAGGCTCAAATTCATGAAGACCGCATAGTCGTAAGAAAGCCCATCGATTCTTCCCTGGTCCAGGGCATGCGAGCTCACCTCCATGATACAGGTGTCCACGCCGGAAGTGTGCATGACTTCGAGCATTTCAAACAGATTGAGGGGACCTGGTGTGGTCACGCTGGATTCCATCCGCAACCCTTTATACCGGGATTCGATGGTGCCGATGACCCCTGGTGTCCTGCCCGCCCTAAGCAATATGGACTCGAGGAGATACGTGGTGCTCGTTTTGCCACTCGTTCCCGTAATGCCAATGAGGGAGATCTTCCGTGCGCCAGGGTAGAGGAGAGGGAGGATCTCCCTAAGCGCATGTGTGGTGTCGGGGACCTCGATTGCGGTGACTGCCATATCTTCCCGGAAAGCACCCTTATTGCAGATGATGACTGATGCTCCCTTGTTCAGGGCATTTTGGATAAAGAGATGTCCATCGGAGACGCTCCCCTTTAGGGCTATAAAGGCATCGCCCGGCTTGATAGCCCTGGAGTCGGGCTTTATACCGCCAATCTCAATATCGTTCCCACGCATGGTCGAGCCGGGCAGAAGTGCAGCAAGCAACGAGGCCTTCACCCTCGCCCCCCTTCCTTTGCCAGGATAATGATCGGCCGCATGTCCAAGATGTTTACGCATTTGTCCGCTATCTCTTTGAATATGGGGCAAGCGACGGTGCTTGCATAGTAGTAGGGATGGGGTTCATCAATGCAGACCATGATGGTCATACAGAGCCTGCCGGTTGCATCGATAATGCCGCCGATGAAGGTGGTGGTATAGGCATCCCGTGAATAGGATCTGGTGAATGGATCGAGCTTTTGCGCAGTCCCGGTCTTCCCGAATACGATGTAGTTATTCATGTATGCAGCCTCTGCTGTGCCGCCTTTCAACACCACCGCTTTCAGGATGTCAACGATTTCTTCGGAGGTCTTCTCGGAAATGACCTTCCTGACAATGGTTGGCCGGTATTGCGTGGTGATACCCTTGGGGTCGGTGAGTTTGTCGATGAGGTGGGGCTTCACCAAGATGCCGCCGTTCACCAGGGCATTGAAGGCGGTGATGATCTGGATGCCGGTTGCGGCAAAACCCTGGCCAAACGAGATAGTAGCCTTGTCGATGCTGCGCCACCGCTCTGGATTCCGTATGAGCCCCTTCGGCTCGCCGGGATAATCGATGCCGGTTGCAGAACCCAGGCCGAACGACCGCATACAGGAGTACATCTGATGGGCATCGGTAGCAGTGAAGAGCTTGACCATGCCGATATTGCTGCTGAACTTCACGACATCCCGCACGGAGAGCATGCCGTACTTCTCATGGTCGTTGATCACGGCGTGATGGAAGCGGTACACGCCGTTTTCGCAGAATATGGTCTGGGACTGGTCGAATATATTTTTATCGAGGCCCCATGCAATCCATATGGGTTTTATGATGGACCCCGGCTCAAATACATCCATGACCGCCCTGTTCTGGTGGCCGAGGAAGTGCCGGTATGGGTTGCTGTTCGGGTCAAAACTCGGGTACGAGGCCATGGCATAAATGTCGCCATTATGGGGATTCGTTATGATGACATATCCGGAGCGCGCATCATTCTTGATCACGGCATCCTTGAGCGATGCGTAGGCGATATACTGGAGCCGCTTGTCGATGGTAAGCCCGAGGCTGTTGCTGTCCTTGCTCTCGTTGTCAGCCAATTTGAGGCCCTGGGCATAGATGATTCTGCCGAGACCGTCCTTCTCCACCTCGATATGCCTCGGTACGCTCTTGAAAAGTTGGTCGTAGAAGAGCTCAAGCCCCTCGAGGCCGGTTCCGTCGATTCCGACGATCCCGAGGACATTGGCAAGGGCGTCGCTTTCGGGATAGAAGCGCTTCTTCTCATTGAAGAACCCAACGCCCTTGAGGTTCAGGGCCCTGACCGCTTCCACCTCATGCGGGGTTCCCTGACGCTTGATCCAGACAAAGTATTTCCCCTCCTTCAATTTCTTTCTCAGGGCATTTCTGTCCAGGTTTAGCACTTGGGACAACCTTGCCGCCGCAAGCGACTGGTCTTTAAGGAGCCTGGGGTTGGCAGCGATGGACTTTACATCGAGACTGATGGCGAGCGGTTGGCCCCTGCGGTCATGGATGATCCCCCTGCTTGGACTGAGGGCGATGGTATGCTCGAATCTCCGACAGGCATGCGCGATGATATCATCGGCGTGGAGCACCTGAAGGTAGAAGGCCTTTCCAGACAAGGCTACGAGGAGGAGGATAAAGAAGACGAGGACGAGCTTTACTCTCTTGTCCATAAGTACACCACCTGGCCGGGCTGCGGCGGGCGCATGCCCAACTGGTTGAGGGCTATCTGCTCAAGCCTTTGCGTGCTCTTCAAGGTAGATATCTCCAGGCTCAGGGCCTTGTTATCGCTGATGAGTTGTTCTTTGATGGCCTGCTCACGGGAGAGCTCATACCCCAATTCCGTCGCCAGATTCCGTGTCCATACGTGGAACATGGCCCAGAGAGCGAACATGCAAATGAAGAGGAGACCGGAGAGAAGCGTCTTCCTCCTCTGGAATCTCTTCATGCCCCCCTCCTGGCGGCCCGTAAGCGTGCACTGCGTGCCCGCGGGTTATCCCGAATCTCTGCGGGGCTCGGGGTCACGGGTTTCTTGAATATCCTTTCCAAGATCGGGCCTTGGCGGGAATCCGACATGCAAGGGACCGGGTGATGCATTGGAACGCTAGTCCCCGCAAAGAACTGTTTAACGATCCTGTCCTCCAGGGAGTGGAAGGAGACGATGGCCATCACGCCCTCCGGCTCGAGGAGAGACGCGGCCTTGGGGAGGAAAGCCTCAAGGTTGTCGATCTCGGCGTTCACCTCCATCCGGATGGCCTGGAACGTCCGAGTAGCGGGGTGGATGCGTTTCGGCCAGAACCGTCGGGGTATCGCGGCACCGATGCACGCGGCCAGGGCAGTGGTGGTTTCAATTGGGCGGCTGTTCACTATGACGCGGGCGATACGGGGGGCAAACCGCTCTTCACCGTAGGTCTGCAAGATGTGCACAAGCATTTCTTCCGAGTAGATATTGACTACTTCATAAGCAGAAAGGGGCGCTTGGGGACAGAAGCGCATATCAAGGCGGCCTTCCTTTGAGAATGCAAAGCCACGATCGGGATCATCGAGGAGCAAGGAAGAAAAGCCGAGA
>CAYGXB010000030.1:0-16861 GCA_964353605.1 uncultured Bacteriovoracaceae bacterium | reverse complement strand
GCCTTCCGGCAACTCGGTTGCTGCCCTGAACCTCGTCCGTCTCGGACGCATGCTCGGGAACCCCGCGTTCGAGGAGAAGGCCGCCCGTATCGGTCAGGTATTCGGCCTTCAGCTCGAACGTATGCCCTCAGCCTTCACCCAGTTCCTGAGCGCCCTCGACTTTACCCTCGGGGCATCCTTCGAGGTCGTCATCGCCGGATCTTCCCCCAACGCAGACACCAAGGCGATGATCCAAGCCCTTCGGAAACCCTTTATCCCCAACAAGACCGTGCTCCTCATTCCCGCGGAAGATGCTTCCGAAATCACCCTCCTCGCTCCCTTTACAAAACATATGAGGGGCTTGAGCGGCAAGCCCACGGCCTATGTCTGCACAGGGCACACCTGTCAGGAACCGACCACGGATATCGCCCGTATGCTCTCCTTCCTGACCTAAACTGCAAAAGCTCACAATTTTGCAGGACAGCAAAATTGGACGTACAGAAGATGTGCCCATAGGGCGAGGGCCAGGGATGGCCCGAGTCATGCCCCATTTCTCCCCTGAAAATACAGGGTGGTTGGGCAGATTGAGTTCTGCGTGGTTCAACCTATCAGGGATACACAATATCGATGATGATCTCTACATCCGGATGGAGGCTCTGTTTGACCGGGCAGGCATGGGCCGTGTTTTCGAGCTTCTTGCGGTCGGCATCGGAAATCACCACCCCTCTTGGCAGGGTGATGGTCACGGCGAGCGTCTTGATGCGCCGGACCGGGACCGAGGTCATCTCCTTGATTACGTGGATGTGCGTCCCCTTGAGGTCACTGCCGGAGCGCTGCGCTACCAGGGCCATGACGGTGATGATGCAGGTGCCAAGCGCCGCCGCGACGAGATCGGTGGGCGAAAAGGCCTCCCCCCTGCCCCCGTTATCGACGGGGGCATCCGTTGTTATCGTATTCCCGGACGGCCCGTGGCTTGCGGTGCAATGCAGCCCGCCTTCATACGTGATATCTACCTCCACTGCCATCATGCGCCTCCTCTTCCTTGAAGAATATAGCATCTTTCAAAGAAAGAGATACCAGAAAGTAGCTGTATTGCAATTATAAGACACGCTTGAGCGCGATTTACAAGCCTTTGATAACCCTGATGGTGTCGTCGTAGCCGAGGGTGGCAGTGTCATGGAATTTAGTCAGGTCGATCTCGGTACGGCCGATGGGTACGGGCCGTGATGGGGTGATAACGATGAAGCGCATGCCGGGATATCGGGTGAGATCCATGGCCTCGAGTTCATCTTGGCCGCTCGGAGACGAGACCGCGAGCCAAACCTCGTCGAATGGCGCAAGGTCAGTGCAGTCGATGGGTATCCTTCCGGTAAGTCCACCATCCAGGTAGCGTTTGCCAGCAATAGTAATCGTTGCGAAGATGCCGTTGATAAAGGGCATATAGCAGCTTGCTCGTATTGCCATAAACAGCTCGTCTTTCCGGAAATCGCCCTGGAAATGAAAAAAAGACCTTCCGAATATGCCGTTGTTCCATCTCCACCGTGCCTTCAGCTCGGAAACGGCCACGTGCAGGGTATGACCTGAGGTCTTGAGCGCCTCGACATTCAAATGCGGCAGGCTCACGTTGTGGATGAGCCAGTCCAGGTTCTTGGATTTCTCGCTATTGAAAAATGGATGGATGGAGAGCCGTGCGATACCGAGTGCATCCCATGCCTCCAGCACCTCCCTGGCTTGGCCGGCGGCGTGCCAGGCGGCGGCGGTCGAACCCACGCTGATGCCGGCGAAGTCGTCGAAGGTGATCCCTCCCTCGTCGAGTGCCCGCATCACGCCGGCATAGTAGATGCCGCGCATGGCGCCGGATGAATAACACATGAGTCTTCTGATGCTGCTCATCGAAAACCCCAATAACTCAATCCCCGCGACCACCCTTGGTCTCAAGGGGGTGAAGGGTCCATCGACAGGGCCGGCTGCTTTGCAAATTGACCGTCGGGCGGCCCTGTCAATGGACGTCTAGTCCCCCCCCTGAAGATTCAGCGTGATGGGGGGATTGATCCTTTTTATCTATGGTCAGGGCACATGTCGAAGAAAGCCCTGGACTTGCCGGTGGTCTTCACGATCCAGTCGATCTGGGCCTCGGGGATATACGGCTTGGAGCAGACGCTGCACTTGGCCATCTTGAAATCCCGGCTCCAGATCCTGCGGATATCGCCGGTTTCCTTCATGGAGATCGCATTCGTCGGGCAGACATATACGCAGGCCCCGCAGCCGATGCAGACATTCGATGGCTTATGGTACGGGGTGCCGGGCTGCTTATCGGCGCCGCGGTTTTGCATGGAGATAGCACTTACGCCTACCACCTCTTCGCAGACCTGGGCGCACAGTGCACAGGCAATGCATTTATAGCGGTTGTCCTCGCCTTCGTCCTTTTTGAAGCGCGGCTCGGTGATACCTTCTTCCAGGGCGAGCTTCTTGATTACGTCGGAGTCCGGCACCCTGGCCCGGAGCAGTTCCAACACGCCCCTGCGGATTTTATGTACGAGATCGGTATTGGTCTTGATCTCCAGGCCCTTGCGCACGGGGTAGTTACAGGAGGTCACGAGCCGCATCCAGCCGCCCTGGTGCGCCTCAACGAGGCATACCCGACACGAGCCGCCGCTGGTCTTGACCTCGGGGTTATAGCATAAGGCCGGGATGGAGATCCCGTTTTCCCGCGCCACATCGAGCACGCATTGGTCCTTGATGGCCTCACATTCACGTCCGTCGATGATCACTTTTAGCTTTTCCATCTTATGCCACCCTCACTGCATTGAAATTGCACACATCCTTGCAGACGCCACACTTGATGCACTGCTCCGTGTCGATCACGTGGGTCTTCTTCCGCTCGCCTGTGATGCACTTCTGTGGGCACTTCTTGGCGCAGAGCGTGCAACCGGTGCAGGCCTCGGCGTCGATCGAGTAGGTGATGAGCGCCTTGCAGACGCCGGCCGGGCACTGCTTGTCATTGATGTGCGCGTCGTACTCTTCCCGGAAGTACTTGATGGTGGAAAGCACCGGGTTGGCCGCCGAGGTGCCGAGTCCGCAGAGCGCACCCCAGGTGAGCACATCGCAGAGTTCTTCGAGCACAGCGACATCGGTTTCCTTGCCCCGTCCCTCGGTGATGTCGATGAGGACATCGAGCATGCGTCTGAGCCCGTCCCGGCACGGGGTACATTTCCCGCAGGACTCGCCCACGAGGAAGCCGATGAAGTATTTGGCGACGTCTACCATACAGGTTTCCTCGTCCATGACGATGATGCCGCCCGAGCCCATCATAGAGCCTACGTCGGTGAGGCTGTCGAAGTCGATGGGCAGGTCGCTCAAGCGTTCGGGGATGCAGCCACCGGAAGGACCGCCGGTCTGGACGGCCTTGAACCTCTTGCCACTGAGTACGCCACCGCCGATTTCCTCTACGAGCTTGCGGATGGAGATGCCCATAGGAACCTCGACGAGGCCGGTGTTGTTCACCTTGCCAACCAGCGAAAAGACTTTCGTACCTTTCGATCCCTTTGTCCCCAGGCTTGCATACCAGTCGGCGCCCTTGACTATGATCTCAGGCACGTTGGCCCAGGTTTCCACGTTGTTGAGGACAGTGGGCTCGTCATAGAGCCCTTTCTCGACGGAGCGGATGTACTTGGCTCTGGGTTCGCCCACCTTGCCCTCGACAGAGCGCATGAGGGCCGAGGACTCGCCGCAGACGAACGCGCCGCCGCCGCGGCTGATCTTGATGTCGAAGGCGAAACCGGAGCCGAGGATGTCCTTCCCGAGGAATCCCTTCTCCCTGGCCGCTTTAATCGCGATGGCGAGGTTCTTCACCGCCAGGGGATATTCGTCACGTACGTAGATATAGCCCTGGTGGGCGCCTACGGCGATGGCTCCGATGATCATGCCCTCGATAACCGCGTGCGGGTCACCCTCCATGATGGAACGGTCCATAAAGGCACCGGGGTCGCCCTCGTCGCCATTGCAGATTACGTAGCGAGTATCGCTCGGGACCGCCTTGCAGGAGCGCCATTTCACCCCGGTGGGGAAACCACCGCCGCCGCGGCCCCGCAGGCCCGATTTCTCCACCTCGGAGATGATGGCATCCGGTTCCATCTTGAGCACCTTGGCCAGACCGGCATAGCCTCCCTGGAGGATGTAGTCGTCGATATTGGTCGGGTCGATATTGCCGATATTACGGAGCGCGATCCGCTGCTGGTGCTTGTAGAACGGAATCTCGCGGTACTTGGCGATGGTCTTCTCGGTTTGCTTGTCCTTATAGATGAGCCGGTCCACAACTTCACCGGCCTTAATGGTCTTCTCCACGATCTCGCTCACATCGTCGGGCTTGACCTTAAGGTAGAGGATACCCTGCGGCCGCAGCGCCACCAGTGGGCCGTTTTCGCAGTAACCGTGACAGCCGGTGGTCTTGAGGCCGATATTCACGTCCAGATTGAGCCCCTGGTCCTTAATGATCTTTGTGAACGCCTCGGCCACATTCCGTGCGCCGTTCGCCTGGCAGCCAGTTCCGAAGCATATCAGAACGGTGGGCAGGTCTTCCTTGACGTTTGCCTTGATCTGCTCTCTGTATTTCCCTAACTGTTCAATCGAGGCTATAGCTCCCATGTGCTTCACCCTCTACTTGTATTTTTTGAGCACATCCATGACCTTCGAGGCTCTTGTCTGGCCGTAATAGTCCTCGTCCACTACGGTGACCGGCGCCATGGCGCAGGCACCTACGCAGTTCACGCACTCCAGGGTAAAGTTCAGGTCCTTGGTGGTGGAGTTGCGTCTGATCTTGAGCCCCCGCTCCAGCGTCTCGAGAATCTGGTTGGCTCCCTTGAGATGGCAGGCCGTTCCGGTGCAGACCTTGATGGTGTGCTTGCCCCGGGGGGTGAGCGAGAGGGTCTTGTAGAAGGTGCCCATCGCATAGATCTTGCTCTCAGAGACGTTCATAACCTCGGAAAGCCTCTGCATCCCCTCCTCGGGGACATAGTGGAATTCCCTCTGGAAGTCCTGCAAGATGGCAAGCAGCGATTCCTCCGACTTCTCGTACCGGTTGATGATCGCATCGACCTTCTTCACCTCTATCATCTTCTAATCCTCTTCACAAAGCTTGAGCAGTTTCTCGTATTCAGCGGTTGTCCTGGCCTGGATCTCCCCGATCTCTTTCTGGGTCAGGTGCCGGAACCGGCCCTGGCCCTTGATGTATTCGCTCACGGGCAAGATATTGTATGGCTTATAGGTAAACCGATACTTGCCGTACTCAACCTCATAGAGCGGGAAGACGCAGGTATCGACCGCGAGTCTGCCGTACTTGATGGCCTCCTCGGGCTGGATCCTCCAACCGGTCGGGCAGACTGACATGACATGGAGGTAGGTCGGGCCTTCGATTTGAGCGGCTTTCTTCACCTTTTCCATGAGATCGAACGGGAAGCTCGAGCAGGCGGTCGCCACGTAGGGGATATTGTGGGCCACCGCGATCTTGGCCATGTCCTTCTTCTGCGTCGTTTGTCCGATGGATTTCTTGCCCGCCGGGCTCGTGGTCGTGCTTGCGCCCCAGGGGGTGCTGCTCGAGCGCTGGATACCGGTGTTCATGTAGGCCTCGTTGTCGTAGCAGACATAGAGCATGTCGTGCCCTCTCTCCAGTGCGCCGGAGAGCTGGCCCATGCCGATGTCGGCCGTGGCGCCATCGCCGCCCATGGCGACGAAGTTGATCTTCTTATGCGGGAGCTTGCCTTTGCGCATCATGGCCTTCATGCCCGACTCGCAGCCGGAAACGACGGCGGATGAGTTCTCAAAGGCCACGTGAATCCAGGGCACCCTCCAGGCGGTCGACGGCAGCGGGGATGAGATGATCTCCATGCAGCCGGTTGACATGGCCACGATGGTGTCCCGGCCGAGGGCCTTCATGACGAGTCTGACCGCCAGGGCTTCGGCGCATCCCTGGCATGCACGGTGTCCGGAAGTGAAGTATTCCGCCTTTTCAACCAGTCGCGATGAGAAGACCGAGAATCTGTCCATACCTGACTCCTTATCCTCGCAGGCCGTAGAGGGTGTAGCCCGTGGTTTCACCCTTTTCAGCCTTGGCCTTGCCTTCTAAAATGATCTGCTTGAAATCATTTACAGAGACGTCCCTGCCCGCCAGACCCGCCACATAATTGACGATGGTGGGGGGGGCGTTATGCTTATAAAGGGCGCTGCGGAGTTCCAGGGCCACAGGGCCGCCGGGGCCGCCAAAGCTGATGGCCCGGTCCAGGACAATCAGGGTTTTCTTTCCGGCTGCAGCCTTAAAAAAATCTTCGAACGGGAACGGCCGCCAGAGCCTAATCTTGATCACCCCGACCCTTTCGCCCGCCGCCCGGAGCTCGTCGACCGCCGTCATGGCGGTCTCGCCGAAGGAGCCCATGGTCACGATGCAGTATTCGGCGTCGTCCGCCATATAGGTCTCAATAGGGTGATAGGCCCGACCGGTGAGTGCCGCCCATTCGTCCCAGGCCTTGAGGCAGGTGAGGTATGAGCCCAGCACAGCCTGCTCGCGGGCCATTTGCGCCTCGGTATAGATCTCCGGCATGGCAAAGCAGCCCATTGACACGGGATTGTCCGGATGAAGCGCACCCGCCATTTTGAATTCCGGCAGGTACTTCTTGATGAGCCCTGCGTCTTCGAATTCCACGGGCTCGATCATGTGGGTCATGATGAAGCCGTCGAGGTTGAGGGCCACTGGCAGTCTCACGCCTGCGTCTTCGCCCACTCTGAAGGACCAGAAGACGTGGTCATAAGCCTCCTGCCCGTTCTCGGCAAAAACGTGGATCCAGCCAGCATCGCGCACCATCATGGTGTCCGTATGGTCGTTCCAGATGGACAGTGGCCCGGATAATGACCTGTTCGCCAGTGCCATCACAATAGGCAGCCTCAGGGAGGAGGCAATGAAGAAGATCTCCGCCATAAGGGCCAGGCCTTGGGAGCTCGTGGAGGTAAAGGTCCGGGCGCCGACCGCGGCGGCGCCGACGCAGACGCTCATAGCCGAGTGCTCGCTCTCGACCGGCACGAACTCCGCATCAAGCTCGCCGTTGGCCACAAGTTCGGAGAGGTGTTCCACAATATGCGTCTGCGGTGTGATTGGGTAGGCGCTGATGACGTCGCAATCGGCCTGACCGACCGCCTCGGATATGGCAAGTGATACCTCGATTCCTTTGCGCTCCTTAGTCATTTATCCCTCCTCCTCCTCGCTGACCATGGAGATGCAGCCCACCGGACATTCCTTGGCACAGATACCGCAGCCCTTACAGTAGTCAAGATTGGCCTCGAAATGCCCTTCAGGGGCCCTGACTATGGACATATCAGGGCAGAACAGCCAGCATACCCCGCATCTGATACACTGGTTCTTATTCACCACTGGCCGGAGCGAGCGCCAGGAGCCGGTCTTGTACTCCCGGGCATTGCCTACTTCGACAACCGCTGCCCCAATCTCGAGTTCCTGCCACGCTATCTTATCCATCGGTTTCGCCACGGTCCTACTCCTTTATCCTGACCTCACTGAAGGCCCTCTCAAGGGCTTTCATGTTCTTCTCTCCAAGCATGGGTCCGAACCGCTCCAGCATCGCCTCCCGGATGTCTTCGACATGCAACATGCCAGTCACCTTCATGACTGCGCCGAGCAGGGTCGTGTTCACGATGGCGCGCCCGAGTTCCTCCATGGCGATCTTGTTCGCGTCCACGGTCGCCACCCGGCAGGAGAAGCCACAGGCCTTCAATATCTCTTCCGGGGATTTGTGCGTATTGATGATGAGGCTCCCGTCTGCCTTCATGCCCTCGGTGGGATTAACCAAGCTGAGGAGCCCTGGGTCCAGGACGACCACCACATCGGGTTCATAAACTTTCGCCCGAATGCGTATCTTCTTGTCATCAACCCTGCAAAAAGCCACGACAGGTGCGCCCCTACGCTCGGGGCCGAAACTGGGGAAGGCCTGGGCATACTTGCCCTTTCCGATGGCCGCGGTTGCGATGAGTTCGGCTGAGGTAACCGCCCCTTGTCCGCCCCTCCCGTGAAACCTGATCTCCAGCATACGAACTCCTCATTCCAGAAGTTTTGAAGTCCAGGGAATACCACCCTTTTTCTTTCTCTGTCAAGGAAAGACAAAGGGTTACCCTGTCACCCCATCCTCACCTTCACAAACGAATTGGCGTATAAATTGTACATTTGGAAGCGTATCTCATGGTGGGCCTAGCGAAAAAGCCATAGACAGTCAGAAGAACACTCCTCTAAAGAACAACAGGGTAATGACCCCTTGGTTTGATCGTCATGAATATTCAATGATCAGCGGTTACGAACAAAGGACGCTCTCACCTTAATGACCCACAGGCAAACTGTTGGCAACTCGAATGTGAGCAAACAGGAAAGAAAGGGTTTGTGAGATGGAGGAAATCAAAGGCGCTTAACGCATTGACTTGGAATGCTATATACTCTATGAGATATCACACTTCCCGTTGGGGCTCAGCGCGAAACGAGTAGGGTTCGGAGAACGGGAGATCTGGTTGCATGCGACCCCCCCCCTGATGGTTGAGCCCTTCCCCTCAAGGGGGGCATCATCTATGCCTCATCAGGCAGGAGCTTCCTTATTTTATCCAGGAGATCGTGAATCTCTTTCTCGCGCATTTTTAAGTAATCCCGGTATTCGAATGACCTTCGCGCATGATGGATATCAATGCGCGCCTCGGCCTCTTCCCTGCTCAGCAGCATCTTTATCAGTAAAAGTTCTTCCTTTGATACTTCCAGATTAATCATCGTAAACTCCTTTTCTTGTAATTTTATCTGTTGCGCTGCACATGCAATCCAATGATTTTACTTCCCTTTTAGTTATCACAGTATTTTAAATAATCTACAAAAATGGGAAGTCAAGAAGGCCCTGTTTACGCCGTGAGCCCTTCTGTCACAGGTGATGTGGCCAAAGGGGTTGGGGGGTTGGGGGGTTGAGCATTTAAATCATATCCTGAGCGCCAACCACTACGGATGCGTTATCGGGATTGCCCAGCTTGATTGCTCTTCTGCCGACGTTCCAGCATGAAATCGTAGAACTTGACCATGAGCGACATGAACTTGCGCTTCTTGCTGTGGACGATGTAGAAATCACGATGGCCCTCAATGTCCTTGATATCGAGGGCTACGATAGTCCCGTCCCTGACCTCCCGCCTGATCACATTCCGCGAGAGCACGGCTATGCCAAGGTTCGCCTCCACGGCGCCCTTGATCCCCTCAGTGCTGGAGAATTCCATGGCAATCCGGGGTTCGACCCCGAACTTCTTTGCCATGAGCTCGACGATATCCCGTGTTCCCGAACCCTCTTCCCGTATGATGATTGGTTCGTTTTCGTTTTTCAGGATCTCGGTTGTCAGATATGGATGCGTAGCCCACCTGTGCTTCGGGGAGCAGATGATAACGAGCTCATCCCGCATGAAGAACTGGGCCTCGAGGTCAGGATGCTTGGGGGGTTCCTGAACGAAGGCAAAGTCGATCTCTCCCGCTATGATATGCTCCAGGGCCTCCTGCCTGTTCAGGGTCAAAAGAGCGATCTCGGCTTTGGGGTATTTCTCCTTGAACTCACCAAGGTATCTCGGCAAGACATAGATCCCGATGGTATTGGGTGCACCGAGGACGATCTTGCCCATGTCACCGGCGCTGAACTCGCTCATGACTGCCTTGGTCTCCTCGATGAGACCTAAAATCCTGCCAGCATAATCATAGAAGACCCTGCCGGCATCGGTCAGGGCGATCCTGCGGCTGATCCTATCAAAGAGCCGAACGTTCAGGGAGTCTTCGAGGTCTTTTATCTGGATGCTCACCGAAGGCTGGGAGAGGTGTATCTTCTTGGCGGTCTTCGTGATGGAGAGAGTTTGCGCAGCCAGGTAAAATATTCTGACCTGGTGGATGTTCATCTCATCCTCCACATCGAATTTGCATTATTTATCTTTCTCTAAGGATACCATAAGATAATTATATTTGACATCGCCATATTCTTTTCATATAAGCTCAACAGCTATAGCACAAGTCTTATGGGCTATAGACCTCCTTTTTTAGGCCCACTACCACCTCTATTGAGTGGGCCCTTTTTTTTTGCTATGATGCCCATACATGAAAAGGTTTTCTGGATTCAATTCCCCCTTCGATATCTTAAAGGACTTCGCGGTCAAAGAAAAAACAAAGCCAGAAAAACGAACCAAAAGAGAGGCGCCTGTTTCCGAGGCAAAACGAGAGAGCACGGAGGAAGAACTCTATGCCCTGGCCATAGAAGGGGTAAAGCCACTCAAGCATGACCGGGTGACGCCAGAACCGGAGGATCCCCAGAGCCTGATCCACAGCATGCGCGAACACTGGCGGACCGATGACCAGGAAGTACTTGCGGAGCTCGATGCCTTGGTAAAGGGACAGACTAGATTCGACATCACCTCCACAGGAGAATATGTGGAAGGCCATGTCGTATCCTTTGATCCGGATATCTTGAAAAGACTCAAAGACGGGGAATGCGCTATCCAGGGGCACCTCGACCTCCACGGCCTCACACGGGAGGAGGCGAAGATGGCGCTCGACCCCTTCATTCAAAACGCCATCGCCATGGGGAACCGATGTCTCCTCATCATCCACGGGAGGGGATTGAAGTCGCCCGATGGTCCGGTGCTCAAGGAGGCCGTCATCAAATGGCTCACCACAGGCAGGCTCTCCCATCACGTATTGGCGCTTTGTTCCGCGCGAGCATGCGACGGGGGTACCGGTGCATTATATGTCCTCCTCCGGAAACGGGCCAAGAAATCGCGGTGGAAAAGGCCGACCTGATCCCTAAAGGCTCGCTTCATGCGTGGGCTGGACCCAAGCGGCTTAGCAGGAGTAGGAGTTCAGCAAAGGCGACCTTGAGGTTGAGGTTCTGTTTGAGGCCGCGCCTGATGCCATGGAGGCAATCGAGGATCCGCTCAAGCTCAGGATAGGGGACTTCCCTGAAAGGGAGCGCCCGAAGCTCCTCATGAATGATACTGTTCCCCCCTTGGATCAGGATCATGATGTCCCTAATGATCGACTCTATCACAGACAGCCACAACGGGGCCTCCGTTTCCGGGGAGATTGTCCTTGATACAGGTAAAAGGGGGTCACCCCCCTTCAGGATATCGAGAACGCCGTTCCTGATCTCCGCTATCAGGGTCATATCCTCCTTCGAGACCCCCCCGATTGCGCCTGAGGTAAGCCTGAGAAGCACAGGGGCCACGGTTATGGTTGTCTGTGCGGGATCGATGGGGTTGAAACGGATCTCCTGGCAGCGTGAAAGGATGGTCGGCAACAGGAGTCTCGGTTTATGGCTCACGAGGATGAACAGGCTCGCCTCGGGCGGTTCCTCGAGGGTTTTGAGCAAGGCGTTTGAGCTCGCATCGTTGAGCATCTCTGCGGGTTCCAGGATGATAACCCTGTACCGTGCTTCAAACGGCTTCAATCCGAGATCGCTGAGGATGCCCCTGACCTCCTCAACTCTGATCAGACTGCCCTCCGGTACGAGTCGCACGAGATCGGGATGGATTTGGTTGTAGGCCTTCGCGCATGACCTGCATCGATCGCAGGGATCCCCTGGCGAATTCAGGCAGTTGAGGGCCTTGAAAAACTCGACGGCCACCTTAGTCTTTCCGAGACTCTTTAGGCCGGAAAAGAGGAGCGCGTGCGGGATCCTCCCGGAACGTATGAAGGCCTTCAACGTCTCTATCTCTCGTGCGTGACCGATCACATCCTTCCACATGAATTTCTGCTATATCATGCATCCTCTGGTACGGCAAAAAGATTTCCACACACTCTGTTCCCCTATCCCCTCGACCCCCTGGGCAAGAAGGATGGAGGATGGGGGCGATATGGCCTCCGGGGCAAGGACGGACAAGATTTTTTGACAGCTTGACGAAGGCCCATGTTTTCGGATAGCTTACGTCAATATCATCGCGAGGGCAGGTTTATAGAAGAGGAGGACCAATGAGGAGATTCGGTACGGACAATTTGAGAGACATCATCCTGATTTCCCATGCAGGTACGGGAAAAACTTCGTTGGGAGAGGCTATGCTGTTCAACGCCAAGGCAACAACCAGACTGGGCAAGGTCCTCGAGGGAAATTCCGTACTCGACTTCGAGCCTGAAGAGCAAAAGCGGCAATCTTCTGTATTCAGCGCAATGCATAATTACAAATGGAAGAACAATGGGGTGCTTCTTGTGGACACGCCCGGTGATGCGAACTTCTCGTCTGAGGCGATCCTCGGGTTGAAGTCAGTCGACAACGCCATATTCGTGATCGATGCGATCGACTCCATCAAGCCGCACACGGAGAACCTGTGGCACATGACCGTGCGAGAAGGGCTTTCACGGTCGTGCTTCGTGAACAAGATGGACCGAGAACGGGCGGATTTCGACAAGGTGCTTCAGGATATTGCGGAAATTCTCGAGGTCAAAACTCTCCCTCTCACCCTCCCAATCGGGAAGGAGGACAGCTTTCAGGGCGTGGTGGATGTGCTCAAGAAGAAGGCATACCTTTATGAGAAGAATGGATCGGGTGCGTTCAAAGAGGCGGATGTACCTGAAGATATAGCGGATCAGCTCGAAGAGGTATACAGCAGGGTTATTGAGGACCTGGCCGAAGTGGACGACGCACTCATGGAGAAGTACCTCGAGGGGGGGGAACTCTCACAGAGCGAACTCGCCTCCGCCTTGTCCACCGGCGTAGCCAAGGCTAATTTCCTCCCGATATTCGCAGGCTCCGCGCTCCTGAACATGGGCGTCCAGCCACTCATGGACTTCATCGTCACGGCGCTCCTGAGTCCGAAGGATCGGGTTCTGCCGGAATTGCAGGGCAAGGATGGGAAAGCCAAGGCCGTCAAACCCGAGGAGGACGCGCCTTTCGTCGGCTATGTCTTCAAAACCATGAGTGACCCCTATACCGGCAAGCTCAGCATTATCCGGTGTCTCTCGGGCACCTTGAATCCCGACTCATCTGTCAACAATGCTTCGCGGGGAGTGAAAGAGCGCATCGGATCAATCATCACTCTAGAGGGCAAGACCCAGAAATCCCTCGAACAGGTAGGACCAGGCGATATCTTTGCGGTGGCCAAGCTCAAAGAGACCAAGACCGGCGACACCCTCCTGAGCGAATCTGTGGAATTTACCTTGCCGAACCCCGCCTTCCCAGAGGCCAGCATGAACATGGCGATCAGCCCGAAGTCCAAGGGCGATGAGGACAAGATCATGCCCGCCTTGCAGAAGCTGATGGAGGAAGATCCGGTCCTGAAGGTGTTCCGGGACGAGCAGACCGGAGAGTTCATCCTCTCTGGCCTCGGCCAGCTGCATATCGAGCTCACGGTCGACCGGCTCAAGCGGAGATATGGCGTCGAGGTGAAGCTCAAGACCCCGAAGGTGCCCTACAAGGAAACCATCACTGGCTCCACCCAGGTACAGGGCAAGTACAAGAAGCAGACTGGCGGTCATGGCCAGTATGGGGATGTGTGGATCGAGCTGTCACCCAAAGGCCGCGGTGAAGGTTTCGAGTTCGCCAACAACATTGTTGGCGGCGTGATCCCGCGGCAGTACATCCCGGCGGTGGAAAAGGGCATCGTGGACGCCATGAAAGAAGGGCCGCTCTCCGGGAACCCTGTGGTCGACGTGAAGGTGAGCCTGTTCGACGGTTCCTACCACGATGTCGACTCCTCGGAAATGGCCTTCAAGATCGCTGGTTCCATGGCCTTCAAGAAAGCGATGGAGGAGTGCAGACCCATTCTCTTAGAGCCCCTCATGAACATGACCGTCATGGTGCCGGAAGAGTGCATGGGTGACGTCATGGGCGGCCTTAACAGCCGGAGGGGGAAGATCGAGGGCATGACAGCCAAGGGCAAGTACCAGGAGCTTAAGGCGAGCGTCCCCCTGGCCGAAGTCCTCATGTACGCCTCCGATTTGACATCCATTACCTCGGGCAGGGGTTCCTATAGCCTGACATTCTCCCATTACGAGCCGGTGCCCTACAATATCCAGGAGAAGGTCGTCGCTGAAGCGAAGGAGGATAAGGAGGGGAAGTAATCCTTGCACTCTACCATGAACGTGTGTGCACGATTGATGATGAATAGGGAGGGGGCCACGGATATGGCCTCATAAGAAGCATTATGGAAGATCAGGGAAAGAAACCAGAAGTCCGATCCAAAAGCCTGTTCCAGGAGATCCAGGACATGAACGTCTCCGAGAAGCTCGATTTCGCCCGCAAGTGCTCGAAGGAGGCCAGGATCATCCTCATCCGCGATGCGAACAAGCTCGTCCAGATGGCGGTCATCACCTCTCCGAAAATGACCGACAGCGAAGTGCTCGCCATTGCGAACAACCGGCAGGTCAACGAGGATGTGCTCAGATTTATCGCTGATCGTCGGGAATGGATGAAGAATTATCAGGTTAAGGCGGCGCTCGTGAACAACCCCAAGACTCCCTTGCCCTTGGCCCTGAAGCTCATCTCTGCCCTGAACCAGAAGGACCTGTCTTTAATTGCCAAGAGCAAGGCCGTGCCGAGAGCCCTCGTCATCGCTGTCCAGAGGAGACTCAAGGAGGTAAAGGTTTGATCAAAGCGGGCGTCCTCACCTTGAGCGACAAAGGCGCGCAAGGAAAGCGGTTTGACGAGAGCGGCCCAATCATTCAGGAGATCCTCAGAGGGCACGGCATCGAAACCGGGATCTATGAGATCATTCCCGATGCGTATGACACGATCGTCGATAGGCTTAAAACATGGACTGACGAACTCGCTCTCCCTCTCATCGTGACCACTGGCGGGACCGGGCTTGCCCCTCGCGACGTGACCCCCGAGGCTACGCTGGCGGTCATTGAAAGACGGGTGCCGGGCATGGAGGAAGCCATGCGCATGGAAAGCCTGAAGAAGACGCCTCATGCGATGATCTCCAGGGCGGTGGTGGGAGTGAGAAAGAGAACCCTGATCGTCAATCTTCCGGGTAGCCCGAAAGCTGTTCAGGATTGTCTCGGCGCTGTCATCTCAGCACTGCCCCATGCCCTTGCAAAACTCTCCGGGGATATGAGCGAGTGTGCCTGAAGTACCTTGATCTCGACTATTGTTTGCATTTACCGTTAATAAAAATATATCCTTATCCGATTTATATCGTAATTACTCTGAGGCAAGCGAGTGGAGGGGGAGGTAGAAGGTGAGGCTGGAGCGCAATAAACGTTACCTGGTTGAAACCGAGGACAACACGAAGATTGTCCGCTTCTATGATTTCCAGGGTGCCGAACAGACGTGCCAAGTGATGAACTATTCCCGCACCGGTCTTGCTTTCGTCATGGAAGATGGGAGCCTAGTTTTGAGGATAGGGGATGTCATCAATGACCTGAGGTTCTATTCCCTCAATAAAGAGATCTATAGAGGATCGGTGTCCATTGTTCATATTCAGGATGAGGAGGATGAGGGCAAGGCCCTCTCCTCGATCGGTTGCAGCTTCAACGACACTCAACTGGATATTAACACCATCGTCAAGGGGGACAAGATCACTAAGCTCCAGAACGACTTCATGGATTTCATCCGGTCCATGGCCCTGGAGGACAATCTCGATCCCGAATTCGTGAACCTGACCTCCCATCTGCACTATCTATTCACCGGCTTTCAGGAGAAACTTACACAAGACGAGGAACAGATCAGGCAGGAAGAACCCGAGATCAGGAAACTCCTCATCGAGACCTTGCGGGAACTCGCCTTCGACGCCCTCTTCGATGAGATCATCCGGTATTATGACCGCTTCACCAGGATCACGAGCAGGTTCACCCATTCCAAGCAAAACTTCATTCACCGCGAATTTTTCCAGAAGCGGCTCATGCATTTTTATATGAAGTCCAAACTGTTCAATAGGGCATACACGAAACCCCTGGGGTATGCTGGCGATTTCGAGATGATGAATATCATCTATCGCAACGAGTACGAGGGGGATGACGTATTCTCCCAAGTTATGAATAAGCTGGAGTGCGAAGGGGCAGCAGCCAAGGCAGTAAGGAACCGTAGGACCTATCTCTATGAGAAACTCGGCGAAGTCTTAGCCAGCCTCACGAAGAGCGATACCGTGAAAATATTCAGTGTGGCCTGTGGACCTGCCCTGGAATTTTTCGATATCCTCTTAAGTCTTCAGGGCAAGGAACTCTCTTTCAATGTTGACTTCATCGGCATGGACCAGGACGAGCTCGCCCTCGAGGATGCCCGTTCACGCATCGAACCACTTGCCAAGGAGAAGAAGAACATCTCCGTGAGTTTTATCAAGGACAATATCAAGCGGCTCATCGTCGGGAAAGAAGCGGAAAAAGAGATCTATGCCGATGCCGACCTGATATACACTGCCGGTCTCTTCGATTACCTCTCGGACAGGGCTGCCAACAGGCTCATCCACAAGCTCTATAATTTCCTCAAGCCGAACGCTCTCCTCATCGTCGGGAATTTCGGCCTCTATAATCCGCAACGGTTCATCATGGAATACGGGGGGGAGTGGTTCCTCATCCATCGCTCCGAGGAAGAGCTCAAGGGTCTGGCGGAGGGCCTCCCGGAGGACACCACCATCGGAGTCGAGAAAGAGCCGGAGGGCGTCAATCTCTTCCTCAACATCAAGAAGCCCAGCTATCAGCATGTTAATCCTTAAGGTGCTCTGATACCTGGGCACCCCCGAAGATCTCTTCAAACTGCCTGATGTCGGGTAGTTCCGCGAGCGAACGCAGACCGAACACCTCGAGGAAGCGCTCGGTGGTGCAGTATCGCATGGGTTTCCCTGGCTTAATATCGATGAGTTCACTCTTGAAGAGATTTTTCAGAGCGGAAGAGGAGTCAACCCC
>CAYGXB010000029.1:0-16964 GCA_964353605.1 uncultured Bacteriovoracaceae bacterium | reverse complement strand
CTTCAACGCCAGGGCGTTTGTATTCTTCCCCAGATCCCCGCTGCTGCCTGTACTCAGGATATTCACGCGACCACCTCCCCGACCACGCACCCTGTATGGGCCTGCGACACCATGGCCGCATAGCGCGCGAGATATCCCTTCAATGCTCTCGGTGGCACTCTGAAATGCCGTCGGCGACGCTTCAGCTCCCGATCATCGACATGCAAGGTAAGCACACGGCCCGGGATGTCGATGGTAATTCCATCGCCGTTTTCTACGAGCGCCAAGGGTCCGCCGGTATAGGCCTCGGGCGATACATGACCCACGGCCGGGCCCCGTGTAAAGCCGGAAAACCTGCCGTCGGTCACGAGCGCTATCGATTCAGCCAAGTTCAACTGAAAGAGGAGCTCGGTGATTGTCAGAATCTCACGCATGCCCGGACCTCCGCGCGGCCCCTCGTAGCGAATGACAATAACCTCGCCCGGGGTGAATTCACCGCGCATGGCCCCTGCTATGGTCTCCTCCTCGCTATCATATACGCGGGCTTTCCCTGCGAACACCTCCATTCCCCGCGGGATGCCGCTGCTTTTTACCACCGCGCCCTGTGGGGCAAGGTTTCCTCTCAGCACGGCAATCCCTCCCTCGCTATGGTAGGGGTTGTCAAGGGGACGGATGACGTCGTCATCTGTACAGAGAACACCGGCAATATTTTCGATCAGGCTCTTTCCGGTTACGGTGAGCGTGTCTCGGCGGAGGAATTCGGCGAGTTTATTGAGCATGGCAGGAAGACCTCCCGCCCGGTAGACATCGAGCAAAAAATACGGCCCGGAGGGATACACACCCAGAATGTGCGGCACCTCCCGGGATATCCGGTCGAAATCGTCCAGCGCGAGGCTGATGCCGAGTTCATGCGCGATTGAGAGCAGATGGATGACCACGTTGGTTGAGCATCCCGCCGCGGCCACGGTTACCAGCGCATTGTGCAGGGCATCGGCGGTCATGATCCGCGATGGTTTCACATCTTCCTCTACAAGCTTAACTACCCTTTTACCGCTTTCCTTGGCCATGAGATACTTCTGGCTGTGTACGGCATGCGTTGCGCCGCTGCCCGGAAGCGACATGCCGAGCGCTTCGGTGATGAGCTGCATGGAGACAGCGGTGCCCATGCCGCTGCAGGCGCCCGGTCCCGGGCAGCATAGCATGGAGAGTACGGGCGGCGTACCCTTGGGGGCGAATTCATGGAAAGGAAGCATCGGGCCGCCGGTGACAAAGATCGACGGGGTATCCAGCCGGGCTGAGGCCATAAGCTGGGCGGGAACGATCTTGTCGCATCCGGATAGAAAAACGAGACCATCAAAGCAGTGGGCCATCACCATGGATTCAATCGCATCCGCGATGATCTCCCGCATCGGCAGCACATACCTCATCCCTGGAAGCCCGTTGCTGTATCCATCGCAGGGAGCGATCGTATTGAACTCAAGCGGAATCCCCCCCGCCATATGCACCCCGTCCCTCACAAACTGCGCCAGCACACGGAAATGCAAGTGACCAGGGGGCAGATCATTCAAGGAGTTGAAGATCCCTATGAGGGGCAGCGTTTCCATCTCTTCCCGGGAAATGCCGCAGGCCTTGAGCAGTTCCCGACGCACCATCGCTGTGGCGAGTGTATCGGTATGCTCGAGCAGACATGTGCTCTTCGGTTTCTTCATCTTGTCATATCCTTGCATACTGCAGGATGCGTGCCCCCCTCCCCTTCACTTCCAGGGCGGCATCCACGGCACGTTGGGGTTCTTCATAAAAAATAAATCCACACCGCTCGGCCTCCGCGCTCCCTATGCCTTTGGAAACCAGCATCACCTGCATGTTCTTCTGTGCGAGGATCTTTCCGATGGTCACCCCGTGCGAAGCGCCGGTTTTATCGAGAACAGCGCCCTTCTGCACAGCCTCCTCGAGCTCTCTCCATCGGAGATAGCCATACTCCAGCACCACGGGATGCTCCGGCGCCACGCCCTCCGGACAGGCGGCAAAGAGCACGATCACCCCGCCATCCTTCAATAGTGCAGAGGCTGCATAAATTCCGGCCGCCCCTGCCCAGAAGTCGGGACGGTCGTCTCCCATGCCCAGGATGAGCACATCGGGCATTTCCGCCGGGAATGCAATCAGGGGAGCTCCCCTGAGGAACGCAACGCCTGCACGGTGCGCATCGATATAATGTCCTGCAAAGATGCTGGATATCTCACGGTCGGCATTCTCGGTAACATTGACGATGAAATCCAGCCCGACCTCGGCCACAATCGCCTCCATCTCGCGGCGGACAGGGTTCTCACAATTGCCGAAGATCTCGAAAAGGGGATAGCGTGTCGCTTCCCAATGCACGTAATCTGTCAAGTGTCGACCCGCTATTCCTGGAAGCAACCCTTTTGCACCACCGGAATAGCCGCCTACGGGATGGGCGCTGATCGTGCCGATGGAGATGATGAAGTCATGTTCTCGCACAAGTCTGTTGAACTCGATTGGAATGCCTTCTTGCGTCTTCCCCGCATGAAACAGGCAGGAGGGATCATCGTAAGCATGGTTTACTATTCGATACTGTTCAGCTACCTCACGTCCAATCTTCTGGACGATTTCAGCATCATGCATGGGACGGTGCGTCCCCTGGGCGATGAGGATGGTGATGCCTTCTTTGCTTATCTGCGCTTGACCCAACTCATCCAACACGGCCCGGAGCACCTCCTTTATGTCGGTGCGCCGGCTCTTATCAGGTACAGCGATGAGGACGCTGGTATCGGCCGTGAAGCTCGTACGGAGAGGAGGCGCGCCAATGGGTGCGGAACAGGCGGCTCGGGTTGCGGCGTATACATCCCGTATTGCCGGTACCGGCGGTGCTTCAAGCTTGGGCACGAGATTCTCATCCGGGATGAAAACCTCGATATGCGCATCAAAATAGGCAAAACGATATCTACCCATCAGAGCTTGCCGTACTTTTTATACACCTCCAGGAGCGAGCTCCCCGAACGGATCTCCTGCCGCGAGCGACGCTCCGAGACCACCACTTCCTCGGCCTTTTCAACGACCTCGGCGAGATCCACCTCGGTGATGGGAATCACCACCACCCCGTCACGGTCGGCGAAGATGACGTCGCCCGGATTAACCCGTATGCCGCCGCAGAAAATCGGGCCGCCGATTCCCACGAGGTCGACACGCCCGATGGAATCCGCGGGGATGTTCCCCTTGGCCCATACCGGGAAATGAATCTCCAGGATCCTGCTGATATCACGGATAGGCCCGTCTACAACCGCTGCCTTGACCGCCCCGCAGTACTTGCACGTGGTCGCCATCAGTTCCCCAAAGGCGCCCGCTCCCGAAAACCCGTTGGTGTTGACCGCCACGACCTGTCCCTTTTGCATGCTGCCGAAGACACCGGTAAGCGCCTGGGCGACGAACTCCGGGTCGTAATCGGCAAGCCGCCTGCTCTTCTGCGTTTTGGCCTCTTCCAGCGTGAAGGCCGGACCCGCCGCCACCGCGTCGGGTAGTATGGGGAGAAATCCTATATGCATCGCCTGGTTCATGAATCCCATCTCATCAAGGGTGTCAGCGACAGCTGGTGTGTAGGTTTTTTCCAGCCGTTCACAGAGTTTTAAGATCTCATCGTAAGCATATGCTTTGGGCATGGACGCCTCCTTTACATGGTATTACAGCAGAGTTCTTTCAAGAGCTTATGCTGGAAAGATCTCTTCCCTCGGCGTGCATACCCATATCGAGCCTGTCACGCTCATCACATTCGTCCCCCTAGAGACCAAAAACATTCCTCGGTCGGATGATCTGATCAGGAAGCAGATATCTTTACCGAGGGTTATCGCATGATTATATACCCTCGATCCGACAAGTCAATACCTATTTATCTTGCGATAATTACTCATGATTTATCATCGCTTCGTGGGTCCAAATCGCATGATTACAGCCTCCATACAGAGCCACCGAAAAACCGTCTCAAGCATCGATTTAATTGGATAACAATTCAGGGTCAATACGAGGTGTGCAGTTTCTCGCTCATGATCCCAGGCCCTATTTTAACCCTAATACCACGCCCATAAACCAGGGAAAGTCGCTTGTCCTTTAGAAAAGCCTGTGCTAGGAGAGAGTGGATTATGCGCTCAGGAGGCAGGTACGTGAACTACCGGTTTCATCCATTTGACTACGTCATCTTTCTCGCGAGCTACGCCTTCTTTTACCTGTACGTTGCACAGGTCCAGGGCATTGCCCTCAGTATCCCCGTCGACGCCCCGGCTTGGCTGTACCTGATCATCGCCATCGCACTCAATGCCTGGGCCATACCGATCCCCGGCATCCATCCGCGGACACCTCCTGCAATCGAGATCAAACCGACCGCGATGGAACTGCTGGCAGAGGAGGAAATCAAGCGGCTTCCCAAAGAAAGAATCAAAAAAAAGAAGATCGAGCCGACGCCGAAGGAGAGGCTTGCCAAGGGTCTCGCCAAGACCCACGAGGGTTTCATCGACCGTATCGCCGTGGTATTGATGCGCTCCCAGGCAATAGACGCCAATGTCTTGGCGGAGCTTGAAGAAACCCTGGTCGGCACCGACATCGGCATACGGACCGCTTATAAGATCTTTGAGGATGTTAAGAAGGAAGCGGTATCCATGGGCAGCGCGGAGCAGGCCATGGAGGTGATCAAGGCCGAGATCGGAAGGATCCTCAAGGAACGGGAACAGTCCTTGACCATTCCCGAGGGTAAGAAGCCGTTCGTGATCATGGTGACCGGGGTGAACGGATCCGGCAAGACCACCACGATTGCCAAGATCGCCCGCAAACTCAAGAATGAGGGTTTACGCGTAATCATCGCCTCGGGTGACACCTTTCGAGCGGCTGCCATAGACCAGCTCGAGCACTGGGCGAACATGGCGGAAGTGGACTTCGTGAAGGCCCAGGAAGGTGCCGATCCCTCGGCGGTCGCATTTGACGGTCTCGAGGCGGCCATCTCGAGGAAGCATGATGTGCTCATCATCGATACCGCGGGAAGGCTGCATACCCGTGAAAACCTTATGGAAGAGCTCAAAAAGACGAAACGGGTCCTCGACAAGAAACTCGCCGGCGCACCGCACGAGACCCTACTGGTGCTGGATGCCACTATCGGTCAGAACGCCATTGAACAGACGCGGCAATTCGATAGCACAATCGGTATCACAGGCATTGTCCTGGCCAAGATGGACGGCTCGGCCAAGGGCGGAGTGATCGTCGGTATTGCCAATGAGTTCGGGATACCCATCCGGTTCATCGGGATCGGCGAGGGAATGGATGACCTGCAGACATTCCAGGCCGAAGACTTCGTCACCGCCCTTTTTTCAGAGAGTGAAGCCTAGAGTGCTGCCATGCTGAAGATACCTCGTGACAGGCTCGAGATGATTCTGGATGCCATGCGAGGCAAGGCTATCATGGTCATCGGCGACCTCATGCTGGATGAGTACATATGGGGCGTGGTGGAGAGAATATCACCCGAAGCGCCTGTCCCGATCGTGGACGTTAAAGAGGAGACCTTCCGGCTCGGCGGGGGCGGAAATGTAGCCAAGAACCTGACAAGCCTGGGGGCCCGCGTCTCCATCGGCTCGGTCATCGGCAAGGACAGGCCAAGCGGTATTCTCGTGGACATGCTGCGGGATCAGGGGATTGACACCAAGGGTGTCCTCACTGATCCCCAGCGGAGGACCATCGTCAAGACCAGGATCATCGCCCAGACCCAGCAGGTCGTGCGCATCGACAAGGAGGACCGGGATCTCATCCCTATGAGCGCCAGGAATGATCTGGTGGCATTCGTCAGGGATCGCACTGAGCATATCGATGCCATCATCATATCCGATTACGGCAAGGGGGTGGCGAGCAGGGAACTCATCGTGGATATCGTAAAGGAGGCGGGGCAGCGAGGTATCCTGATCAGTGTCGATCCCAAGGAGCGCAATTTCCAGCATTATAGAGACGTCGGCGTCATCACCCCGAATACCAAGGAATTGAGTTTTGGGGCTGGTATGCCCGTACTGAACGAGCAGGACCTCATCATGGCAGCCCGGAAGATATTCGCCATGCTCAACTGCCGCATGGTGCTCGTCACGCGCGGGGTTGACGGCATGAGCCTCTTTGAGGACAGGGAGAAGGTGACCCATATCCCCACTTCGGCCAAGAAGGTATTCGATGTCACCGGGGCGGGGGATACGGTCATTGCGGGCTTCACGTTGGCGCACGTTGCCGGGGCGACCCCGGTTGAGGCGGCGATCATCGCCAATCTCGCCGCCGGCATGGTCGTAGGCGAGGTCGGTACGGCGAGCGTTTCGTGGGAAGCGTTGAAGGCTAAGTGCCTGGAGGAAATCAGTGGGTAGCATGCAAACCCCCCGCCCGGTCATGCTCTTCTGTAGTATCCTCTCCAAGGACAGCCCCGATGCAGCGCGAGAAATCCTTAGAGCAGCGTTTGGGGAAACCGCCTTCGAAAGTCCTGTCTTGCCCTTCGACTACACCACCTATTATGAGCAGGAAATGGGCAGCCCCTTGACGAGAAAGATCTTCGCCTTTGATGATCTGATCCCCAGGGACTCCCTCCCGGATGTCAAGATCCGGACAAACGGGATGGAAGCGGCATTCCTCCGTGATGGCAAGCGCATGGTGAATCTCGACCCCGGGATACTCACCCTCGAGAATGCGTGCCTGGCGACTACAAAGCCTTACAGCCATCGCATCTACCTCGCGAAGGGCATCTGGACCGAGATCACCCTCATGTACCAGGACGATTCCTATCATGCGCTGCCATGGACATACCCCGACTATGCATCCCGAGAACTCATCGCGATCTTCAATGCCATGCGAGGGATATACAGGGGGAGGATCAAATGCCAAGCAGTATGACAGGCTATGGACAGGCTGAGGCTTGCGGCTATCATATCGAGATCAAGGGTCTTAACCACCGCTTCAAGGAGATTCGGGTCAAGCTCCCTCGGGATCTCAGCCGGGCTGAAATGCACGCGCGCAATGCAATCAGCGATGCGATCCAGCGGGGGAAGGTGGATATCGTCATCACCAGGAGCACCTCCGAATTGGAAAGGCTCGGGCTTTCCATCAACTGGGATCTTGCCGAGGCATACCATCTCGACCTTTCAGCCATGGCGCAACGCTTCGGGGGCGAGGTCACGTTTAAGGATATCATGTGGATACCGGGTGTGATGGGCGAGAACGAGCGCGAGCTGGCTGACCCGTGGCCCCTCCTCCAGGAAGCGCTGGAGAAGGCCATCAAGGCCTTTGTCGAATCCAGACTTGAAGAGGGGAACAAATTGAGGCATGCTATCCTCGACCGGATCGATGCCATTGACGGCATGTACGCTTCCATCAAGGAACTTGCCAAGGGCATCCCTGGGGCATACCGGGAAAGGCTGAAAGCGAACCTGGAAAGCCTGTTCAAGGACACGATCGCCCTTGATGAAGTGCGGCTCGCCCAGGAGGTGGCCATCATGGCGGAGAAATGCGATATCACCGAGGAACTTGTGCGCCTGCAAAGCCACCTCGATACCTTCCGGGAAGTCATGCACGCTGAGGGCGCTATTGGAAGGCGTCTTGATTTTATGCTACAGGAGATTAATAGGGAATTGAATACGATTGGATCGAAATCCCCGATCCCAAGCGTCAGTCATCTCGTCATCGATGCAAAGACAGAGATCGAGAAGATCAGGGAGCAGGTTCAGAATATAGAATAAAGTGAGAGGAGCGATACTATGGCCAAGCATGACAGCAAACTGCTCAACGTCGGATTCAACAATGGGGTTGTCGCCTCACGCATCATCGCCATTGTCAACCCTTCATCATCACCGATGAAACGGCTTAGGGAAGAGGCACGGCAGAAGGGTCTGCTCATCGATGCCACCCAGGGCCGGAAGACGAGGTCCATCATCGTCACCGACAGCTCCCATGTTGTGCTGAGCGCCATTCAGGCTGAGACCATCGCGAACCGCCTCTCCGACGGAAGCGGCATGAAGGAAAACGATAAGGATAGCAAGGAGCAGGCTTGAGGATATTCATATCCGGCCCCTCCGGAGTTGGGAAGTCCACCATCATCCAAGAGATCCTGAAGAGACATCCCGATATCCTGCTTTCCATATCCTATACCACACGGCCCCCACGACCCGGCGAACGCGACGGAAAGGAATACTTCTTCGTCGCGTGCGAGACCTTCGAAACCATGGTAAAGGCGGACCGGTTCCTAGAATGGGCGCTTGTCCATGGCCAGCGCTATGGGACACCCCTGGACTGGGTGTCATCCATGGAAGACCAAGGGCACCACATCCTGTTCGATATCGATGTGCAAGGGGTGCGGCAGGCAAAGGCCAAGGGATCGCAAGGCTGTTTCATCATGCTACTGCCGCCCACCCTGGAGGAACTCGCCCGGCGCCTCGCCGGGAGGGGGACGGAGGACCCCCAGGCGCTCGCCACCCGGCTTGAGAACGCCAAGAAAGAGATGCGCGCCTGGAGCATGTACGATTACCTAGTCGTCAATGACCGACTCGAAAAAACCATAGCCGCAGTCGAGACCATCCTTGATGCCTATTCATACTCGAAAGAAGAAGCCGTAGGGAGGCTTAAATGGCTCTCAAGGATCGGATAATCTTCGCCCTCGATGTCGGTAATATCTCCTCGGCCGTGAGCTGGGTGAACAAACTCAGCGGACACGTCGGGTATTTCAAGGTTGGTCTCCAACTCTTCACCGCCACCGGCCCGAATGTCGTCACCCATATCAAGGATGGGGGGCTCAAGTGCTTCCTCGATCTCAAGTTCCACGATATCCCCAACACGGTCGCCGGGGCGGTGAAGTCAGCCACCCGACTCGGCGTGGACATGCTGACCGTGCACCTCTCGGGCGGCAAGGCGATGGTAGCCGCCGCCTTCAACGCAGCCGGCGATGAGGCGGACCGGCTCGGGATCAAGCAACCGAAGATCATCGGGGTGAGCGTGCTCACCTCACTCTCTGATGCGGAACTGAAGGATCTCGGCGTCAGTTCCCCCGTGAAAGACCAGGTCGACCGGTTTCTGCGCATGGCCGTTGTAGCGGGCATCGACGGTATGGTCTGCTCGCCGGCGGACCTGTCCGCCATACGGCGACAGACCCCGCAAGGCTTTCTCCTCATCACCCCAGGCATCCGGCCAGAGTGGTCGGAGAAAGGAGACCAGGTACGGATCGCCACCCCCGGGACAGCAATCAAGGCCGGGGCTGACCTCCTGGTCATCGGTCGCCCCATTAGCAAGGCGCCAGATCCTATCGCGGCCGTGGATAAAATTGTGGCAGAGATGGGAGCTCCCTAGAATGTGAACCCTCGACTCCCCTTGATCTCAAGGGGAGCCAAGGGCCATTATGTTGCAAGGACTTGTCGCTCCAGCCTTTGATTACCAGGACCAACTGGAAAGTATGCCACACACAGAGTTGGCATTGTGCAAGATAAAAATCTGCGATAATAATAAGAAATATGCTGGGAAAACCCTTTTATGTCTTCATCATTATCTCCCTGGTTCTCCATCTAGCCTTGCTTTCCTATCTATCCCAGGTAAAATCAAAAGGCCAACGCAGGGCAGTGATTCCAATTTGGTTAACCCTTGCCGCGCCGCCTGCAATACCTTCGAATACCTGGCAAAAACCCGGCACAGAGTCGAAACCATTTGCCAAATCACAGGCACAAAAGGCAGATAATAAGCTGAATCAAGCCACACAAGATTTTCCCCATTCCTTCCAGGAAGCGCTACCTATGGTAGAGAATCAGGCATCAAACACCTCCCTCGTCAATCCCATGGGGAAGCACGTTGACGCCCCTAGAGGAGAAGAAAACTCCCCCGAGATCGGCGACGATGCCGAACAGGGGGGCGCACAAGTCGCCTCATTCGGAGGAGTAGCTGGTGGCGCTCGAGACAATAGTTCCAATAGCGTTCCGGTGATAATAAAGGCCAGGCCGGTTAGAGAAATACTATTTGATTATCCCCCCATAAGCCGGGACCTGGGCGAGGAAGGCGAAGTCACTGTTTTCTTTAAGATTGATAAAAAAGGTAGGGTCTTCGATATGAGGATCAAGGAATCCTCAGGGTTCTACCGACTTGACCGGGTGGTTATACAGTATCTTAAGGGCATGCAGTACAAGCCGACCACGAGGGATGGGGCACCGGTGATCACGGAAATCGAAGACACGTATGTCTTCAGTCTGAAAAGAGGATCCCAGAGGACGGTTTCTTATCGCAAGGAAGACCCCCGGTGGAGGATTTTGGAATAATCCAGGGATGGTTTTCAATCTCAAAATTATTGGAGGGGAGTCCAGAGGGAATCCTTTTGTGCAAAAAGTGATTTCTCTGTTGTTCTTATACCAAGGTGTATGCAAACCAATACGATAACACACAGAGGAGCCCCTCACCCCTGCCCTCTCCCCTTAAAATCAGGGGGAGAGGGCAGGGGTGAGGGGCTGCGCATGATGAATGCAGACTGGTATTACTTCCAGGCAAGGCCGATGGAGATGCCGGCCGCCAAGACATTACCTTCAACCGTGTAGCTCTCCTGGTTCGGCCAGGAGGGACCGCTGACGCCGTCCTTGTTCACGCTGAGCTTTTCTAGCTTCTGGTAGAGCACAACGCCCGCGATCTTGACCGGCTCCTTGGTGATGCCGAAGGGCGGATCTAGGGTGTAGCTCGCCCCGAGAGAGAAGGTGTCCTTGTCCATATCGAGGTAGTTTGAGATCTTCCCGGACTGGTCCGGTACGGGAGAGGGTTGGTGGCAATACCCTGTGGTGAAGATCAGCTTATCGCTTGCCTTGTACTGCGCACCGAGCCGGTAGTTGATCGTATCCTCGAAATCAGGATCACCGCTGTAATAGTAGTTGTCGGTGATGGAATACGCATACTTGCTCCAGCGCTGCTTGTTCGCCTCCACGGAGACGAGAAGCCGATTGAATTCGTAGGCTATGCCAAAAGAATACTCCTCCGGGGTGAAGAATGCGTTGATGTCCAGAATCATGGGGACGGTCAGGACCAGACCGCCGACAAAAACCTCGGCAGTCACCGGTATGGTTCCGAGTTGGACTTCCTCCTCGTGTCTCCAGGAGATACCGATCTTGAGCTTCTTAGCGAGGGGGGTGATGAGGAGACCGGCCGTGGGTTCGTAGTCAAGGAGGGCACCGAACTCGGCTTGGGCGACTACATTCTCCTCGGCGAGGCTCAGGCCATCAATATAATAGGTTCCAGGTCCATAGAGCATGGCCTGGGTCCCAACTCCAATATGGACAAGGTCCTTGACGACTTCCATACCCACGCCGAGGGCGATGAGGATGCGGTCGATGTCATCGCCGTAGCGGATGAAGTGCGGCTGGTCTGGAGGATAATCGTGTATGCGGTACAAGATATCCATGCGTTCCGGGAGGGACATCGCCAGGCCGAGCTGGGTATTGATCGGCAGCTTGGCAATGTCATTGATGTCGATGATGAGCCCGAGGACGGGTATGCCGAGGTTCAGGCCGTTGCCGGCTGTGGCCTCGGTCGGTTCAGTCCGCTCTTTACCCAGGATGTCGTAAATGACGAGGTCCGCGCCGTTGGCCTTCTTCACATCGATATTGGGCATTGTATAGAGGTATTCGATGGCGAGGTGGTGGCCGTTGGTTTGGGAGAGTCCAGCCGGGTTATAGTATGCGGCGGAGAAGTCATCCGCAACGGCGGTGAAGGCGCCGCCGAGGGAGATGGCCCTGCTGCCGAGCCCGTAGGTGTCCGTGAAGCCGGAGGCCAGGGCGGATGAGCTTAAGAGTAACAGTGCTATGATAACGGTTATACTGAGAATCGTCCTTTTCCCCATATGAGACCCCTTTCTTTCCATAGCATTACCAGGACAGGCCAATGGATACGCCGCCTGCATAGGCGTTACCCTTCACCGTGTAGCTCTCCTGGTTCACCCATGATTTGCCGACCACGCCGTCTTTGATGACGGTAAGATCATCGAGTTTCTGATAGTGGACAACGCCTGCCACAGTCATCGGCTGCTGCAGAGCGAAAGGCACTTGGAAGGTGTACCTGCCGCCGAAGGAGAACAGGTCCTTGTCCATATCCAGGTAGTTGGTAATTTTCCCGGACTGGTTCGGTACCGGCGTAGGCTGGTGGCAGTAGCCGAACGAGAAGCTCGCATCCTTGCTCAGCTTGTATTCGAGCCCGATCCGGTAGTTTATCGTATCGTCGAAGTCCGGACCCCCGGCATAGTATATCCTGTCCTCAGGGGAGAACGCATAATCGCTCCATTTCTGAAGGTTTGCCTCGGCGGATACCATGCAGCGGTCGAAGGCGTAGGAGACGCCCAGGGAAATTTCCCGTGGGGTATAGAAGGCGTTGAGCCCCATGACAATGGCTAAGGCGGCATCCCCGATATCTGTTATTATAAGGGTGGGCAGGGGGTCGACCTCCACCTCTTCTTTTTCCCGGTAGGAAAGGCCGATCTTGAGCTTCTTGTCCAGCGGGGTGATCAGGAGGCCAACTATTGGGTCATACTCCAACAATCCGGATAACTTGGCTTGGCCGATCACGTGCTCGTATTCGGGTCCCGTGCCGATCGCCAGGCCGTCGACATAAATGTATCCGTCGCCGTAGAGCATGGCCTGCACGCCGAGGCCAAAATACACAAGGTCTTTCCAACACTCGAGGCCGATGCCGAGGGCCGCATGGATACGATCGATATCATTCCCATAGCGGATGAAGTGTGGCTGGTCGGGCGGATAACTCAAGATTCGCCAGGCGACGTCGCTTTGTTCAGGCAATGAGATCGCCATCCCGAGTTGGACGTGCATGGGGATGTTTACAATATCGTTGATGTCCAGACTCAGACCGATGATGGGGATCCGGAGGTCAAGCCCCTTGCCCCCAGGGTACTCGGTAGGATCGTTCCTGATCTCGCCCTGTGAGGTCGTGACGACGAGATCCTCGCCGTTGAGCTTCTGCACCTCGAGTTTGGGTGACGTATAGATATACTCGAGGTTGAAGTGATTGCCCCGGATCTGGGCGAGGCCAGCTGGGTTGTAGTAGGCTGCGGAGTAGTCATCGGCTACGGCGGTGAATGCACCGCCTAAAGAAAGGGCCCGCGCGCCGAAGGCGTAGGTATCGACAAAGCCGGAACCAAAGGCAGGCACATTGCAAGCAACGATGGCACACAAAACAAGCAGACATTTCTTCCCCATAAGAGACCCCTTTCTTTCATAATCCTCAAGGGGAGGATACAGCCATACCCCCCTTTCATCATTACAACGTTTTTCTCGGATGCCTACTGCACCGTGGCGCCCTTGACCACAAAATCCAGGATCTTGAGGAGCTGGTCGAACATCGCGCTGCCGGGCTTCAGGTCCGTACCTGAAAGGAGTGCTGCAACATCGCCGAGCACACCCTGCATGTCGGCCTGCTCGAAGTGCATGATATCGAGCATACTGTAGATCACCGCGTCTTCGAGTTTGCCGTCCAGATTTGCGTCGACCGGGCTGAAAAGCGACCTGACGAATTTAAGCGAGAGATCCTCATCGCCTATGACCTTGTCGAACATGGCGCCGCCGTCGTCGACGACAGCCCAGAGGATATCCGGCGAACCGGTAGCATCCCGGAGGAGGTCCATCAGCGGCTGGAAGTCGTAGTATCCCTTGTTGTTCGCATCGCCGAGGAGGTGGACGAGCATGCCGTTCGGTCCGGTGATTGGGGTATCATCCGTGACGAATCCATTTGGGTTGTAATCGCTGTCCTTGACGTCGAGCAGCCTGGTGGCAATGATCTTCATATTCTTCATGAACGGGTTGTCGCTCCCGTCGGCATTCTCAGTGGTGAGGTAATCGAGGAGATCGCCGAGGGTGTTTTCTTCACTATTGAAATCGACAAGATCAGTGAGTATCGGAATGGCCTTGCGGACATCAGCAATCATCGAATCGAGGGTGCTCGTATGCGCATCTCCAAGAACAACGAGGAGTTCGCCCATCGGTTTCCCAATGGCGACCAAGGCATCGTGATTGTTGTGGACAAGCTTATAAGCCGTCTCGATGAGGGGCTGGTTGCCATCCTTGCCATCAAAGAGCAGGGTAACGAGATCGTTGATATCCGCCTCTTCCATTTTGGTGATGTTGAGCTCGCGGAGGAGGGCGTTAAAGAGGGACTCACCGTTGCTGTATTCAGAACTGTCGAGCTTGAAGACGACCTTGACGAGTATATTCAAGAGCTTGTCCAGGAGGATACCATCCTCTTCGTTCAGTGTCGTATGGGATCGGAGGGCATAGGAGAGCAGGCCATCTCCGTTTTTTCCCTCAATGGTCTGCATGATATCGCCACTATCGTCCTTCCTGAACGTAGCGTTCGGATTCTGGTTGGAACCATTTTTCAGAGCGGCATAGGGTTTTGAGTAGGTAATATACGGATTGAGATTCGGATCGCAGTCTATCTCGTTCATGAGGGCCAGCAGCATGATCATGTCCTGGGATCTGCCAGCATCCCAGAAGTATTTCATGAGAGGGGCAAAGAGCGCGAACAACTGGTGGCGGCTGCCTGGATTAATATTGGTATTCTCACTCTTCCACGTAGACTCGGTATAATCCCCCGTAAAACTAGAACATCCGGTCAGATCAACAAAGGCGGGGAATGGATCTGTAACGCCTGGAGGCAGGAGACCTTTCAAGAGTGGGTTGGATGTTAAACCGACAATCATACCTGCAAGACCATCAAACGATATGAGCCCCCCCAACATTTTATATTGCTTTTCATACAATACCCAGTAAAAGGTATCGAAATCATCTATCCTTCCGTTGCCATTATAGTCTTGCACAAGATAGGGGTTTCCATTCTCAGCCCATTCCAGGGCAGTGACGACTTCCCCAATGGACCACTCAGCCATGTTATAGGTATACTTATCGGGGTATTTGATATCGTCAGCGACTGTGCTCCCTTGAGGAGATTTCACAAGAGAGAGCTGAGGGGCACCGAGTAAAGTCGGGATGAAATTCGCCTCTTGCATCATGTACATGAGCGCACGCAGGGAGCTGGTATGCACATCATTGGGCTCAAGGGCGGCCCTATCCTGGTGGTACATGTTATACCGGAGAGTCTGAATGAGACCTCTGTCTATTCCTTCCGGATAGGTGTTCATTTCTTCCATGAATCCATCGTTATTGGTATCCACGCCCGAGATGGCCTCGATGAGCCCGGCCAACGTTTCGCCGTCGGACGCGGGGGCCAATCCATGGAGAATGCTGGTGACGAATTCCTTCAGATGAGCACGTTTTCCCGGGACCAGGAGTTGCTCGGTAGCGATGAGTATTCTGCCGAAGTCCGTATCGCCGCCCATGGGGATTTCATTCGACATGAGCAGTCCGGCGGAATACAGGATGTCCTTGAGATCCTGCCGGAACTGTGGATCCGTATCCCAGAGTTCTCCCAGGGCCTTTGCAATCGCATCCAGCAATTCGGCATCGATCGACGCATTGACGCCATTACTCCCCTCATTCTGGTTGAATGCATGCAGGAGCGCATCGAGCAGATCCTTGGTATCCTTATAGGTGAGATTCTTTATCTCATTGGCCTTCACTGCATTGATCGTCGCGCCAAGTTTACCGTGAATATCCGCATACTTTCCGTGCGGATCCAGGAGGCCGTTCATCACCTCCATGAGGGTATAGAAATCGTCCCTCTTGATCTCCCCGATGGTGACTCCGCCGGTGGTTCCCTTCAGGGTTTCGTCATCCGCTGCCAGGACATAGGTGAGCATTGGGTAGATGTTCTCCCGGAGGATTTCGGGGCCTGTGCGGGCGATGACCTGGTTCAGGACAAGTCCCACGCCGTTTTTTTCCGCCATCTCGATGAGGGCGATCAGGGCCTGCGAAGTCTCGGACATCGGCGTGTTTTCGGCGCCGTTGGCCTCATATTCTGCCTTATCCTCCAGCATCATGCTATACGTGTTGGTGAGGATATTGAGCAGGGTCTGATAATCCTCGCGGCTTGTATATCCCTGATCCGCTAACGCATTGAGTGTCTGCATGCTCCCATCCAGGAGTTCCAAGAGCTGCTTATAGGTAATATGGCCAAGGAGATTGTCCAGGTAGGGATATTTACCCTCACTCATCACCTCTGCGTTGTTCATACCATCGAAAGAGACCTTGTCCCGCTCAACGTCCTTGCGTTTGTCGCACCCGGACAGGACAAGGCCGAGGAATAGGAACATTATCAATATAATTTTGCTGATGTTCTTCATAAGATTCTCCCTCCGGTACCATTTAGAGCAATCTCAATGCCAATGATGAAAGCCCCTTTGTCTCTCCTCATTCGCATGTAGAAAACTGAAAAAAACCTTTGATTATTACTGATTATGATAACGGTGTTGATCCTTTTGTCAAGCAGGAATCATCATGCGGAGGCGTGTCACAGCCGCATATGCAAAAAAGATTTCCCTGGGGAGAGAAATCCTTTTCCATTTTTGCATACGCCCCAGGTCAATGGCGTGGGTTCTCGTATGAGTCCGGGGGAAGCCCTTTTACGCAAGAGTGCTCTTCCGGAAAAGGCAACCGATCCAACTCGACGGACCGCCATGCTTGACCTGGATACACATATCGCCTAGGGTAGGGATTATGTCGCTACGGATCGGGGCAGGCCAGTACAGATCGCGCAGGATCGATTGTCCGGAAGGGATCAGACCGACAACGGATATGGCGAAGGGGGCCATCTTTTCCGCCCTGGGAATGGTCATGCACGGGAAAGATGTGCTCGACCTCTTTTCCGGCAGTGGTGCATTGGGGATCGAGGCATTAAGCAGGGGGGCCGATTCGGTCACCTTCGTGGATAAATCCCAGCAGTGCATACATGCCATCACGAAGAACATTGCGGCCCTCGGAGCTCTGGATAATAAGGTATCCATCTTCCGAACAGACGCAATGTCATTCGTCCTCGCTTGCGTGAACACCTTTGACCTC
>CAYGXB010000028.1:0-17013 GCA_964353605.1 uncultured Bacteriovoracaceae bacterium | reverse complement strand
CCAAATTCTAAACATCTTCCTCACCTCCGTTTTTAATTTTTCTAAAAAATAAATAGGGCTCAGTTTTTCGGATTTCAAGGGCTCCCAAACCGATATGTCGCAGCCCTAAGATGAACCGAAAAAGCATATAATTTTGCGGGATAGCAAAATTAAACGGCAATTTGGCTGCCCGAAGGGTGAGGTCAGGGATGGCCTGAGTCAAGCCAACGACACCCTGGATCTTTGGGGGACCAGACGTCCGCAGGGTGGCTGTCCCTGACGAAATGAAGATGAGCGGCCCCAGAATGTGGAGATCCCGTCTCATTCTGAGCTAAGCGAAGGATCTCGAATTTGTTTTGCCTATCTGTTCATTGCCTATGCTTGACTTTTCATTTCTAAAAGCTATTAAATTATGCGGAGCCACGGGAGTTCAAGGAGCTCTCCCCATGCGCACAATGCATATCAAACAAAAGTTTCTGGGGCAGATCCGGACCGGGGAAAAGACCCTCGAGATCCGGGTCGGCTATCAGAATATCAGAAGCATTCAACCTGGAGAACTGATCAGAATAGCATCCAGTGACGATGAACTGAACGTGCGGGTCATTGCCAAGCGCGAATATAAGAACCACCTGGAGACACTCGCCCATGAAGACTTCCATAAAATTGCCCCGCAGATATCATCCGAGGGAGATCTCCTGAAGGTTTTATGTGAAATTTATCCTCCGCATAAGGAAGCCCTGGGCGTCATCGTCCTGGATATAGAAAAGGCGTCTTGATGTCATACGCCCTCTGTGGTTATATGGGTATCGATGAAGGCATTCCTTGAACCAACCACTTACATAGAAAGCGACCATCCGGAAATCATCCGTTTCGCGCAGAGTGCCGTAGTTGATGCTGTCACGCCAGTCGATAAGGCGGTCATGCTCTATTACGCCGTGCGCGATCGCATACGCTACAACCCCTATTGCACGTCCATCACCATGGATCATTACCGGGCGAACTACGTGCTCGCCCAGAAACAGGGCTTCTGCATCCAGAAGGCCATTGTGCTCGCCGCAGCTGCGCGCGCCGCAGACATCCCGTGCCGCCTAGGCTTCGCCATCGTCAGGAATCACCTCGCCACCCATAGGCTCATCGAAATGATGAAGACCGACCTCTTCGTATTCCATGGCTACAACGCCTTCTTCCTCAATGACAAGTGGGTCAAGGCCACCCCGGCCTTCGATCTCGCCCTGTGCGAAAGGTTCGGCACGCTGCCGCTCGAATTCGACGGCACCGCGGACTCCATCTTCCACCCTTATGACCGTGCCGGCAAGCGGCACATGGAATACGTGTACGATTACGGCCAGTTCGAAGACTTCCCCTTCGATCTGATGCTTTCAGAATTCCGAAAATACTATCCGCACTTCTTCGAGCTGCTCCAAGGGCAGGGAGCGGATGTCGCCCAAGAACTCTCTGGCGACTTCCGTAACGAAGAATAGAAGCTCACAATACGGCAGGAAAGCATAATTGTGAGCTTTTTTAACTGCCAATAAAGGTCTTAATCTCCTGTTTGAGCCAATTGGTCCAGGCGTTTATGCCTACGCCGGTCTTAGAGGAAACCTCAAAGATCTTGATTCTGGGGTTGAGCTTGAAGACGCGCTTCTGCATGGCAGCTAGGTCAAAGTCGGAGAAGGGGAGGTAATCGATCTTGTTGACCATGAGGACATCGCAGACGGAGAACATGAGCGGGTACTTGAGGGGTTTGTCGTCGCCCTCGGGGACGCTTAGGATCATGGCGTTCCTGATGGAGCCGGTGTCGAACTCGGCCGGGCAGACGAGGTTGCCGACGTTTTCGATGATGACGAGGTCGAACTGATCGAGGTCGAGGGCAGCCAGACCCTTGGATACCATGGCGGCGTCGAGGTGGCAGAACCCGCCGGTGCGCAGCTGGACGGCCTTGACGCCCGTAGCGGCTACCTTCTCGGCATCCACCATGGAGTCGATGTCGGCCTCAATGACGGCCAGGCGGAGCTCGTGCCTGAGAACAGCGATGGTGGCGAGGATGAGGGTGGTCTTGCCGGCGCCGGGGGACGACATGAGGTTGAGGAGAAAGGTCTTGTGTTTCCTCAGTGTGACGCGCAGATCATCGGCCAGTCCTTTGTTGTCTGCGAGGATATCCTCTTTGACCTCGATGAGCCTGATCTCCTCCATCATTTCACCTCCATGTCCTTGATGTAGTACTCCCTGCCCGAGACGAGCGTCCCCTTGGTGTTGCCGCAGGTGGGGCAGACCGGGTCTTTCTGTTCGCGAATTCGTATCGCGTAAATGTTCTGGCACTGATCGCACTTCAGGGTGACCGGCACCCGTTCGATCTTGAGCTTGGCACCCTCGGCGACGGTGTCCTTGCTCAGGTAATCGAAGTAGCGCTGGATCCACTCGTCTTCCAGATCGCTCATCTCGCCGACTCTCAGGCTGATGGAGAGGACCTTGTGCACCTTATTGGCGTGAGCGTGTTTGAGGACAATATTGAGGATGCTCTCGGTGACCGGGAGTTCATGCATCGCTTGCTTTCCTTTCGCTTCCTTTTACGCGATTATATACCCTATACCCTCGTTTTAGGAGTCCTTGTTGAGACGGCTTACGGCATCTCAACAAGCCTTATTGATGAGTGTATTCCTTATTTCAGGTAGTTGGCGATGATGAGTTTCTGCACTTCGCTTGTCCCGGCGCCGATGGCGAATACCTTGGCGTCTCGCATGTAGCGTTCGACCGGAAACTCCTTCATGTAGCCGTAGCCGCCATGGATGTGAACCGCCTCGGCGGTGACCCTGTTCACCATCTCGCAGGCGTAGAGTTTGGCCTGGGCGGCGAGCATCCGCGCCTCCTTGAAATTGCCCTGATCCCAGCAGGCGATCCCCTTGAGGGTGAGGAGCTTGGCAGCCTCGATCTCGACCAGCATGGTGACGAGCTTATCCTGGATCATTTGAAAGTTGAAGATGGGTTGGCCGAACTGCTCCCGCTCCTTGGCATACTTGAGGGCGGCGGCGAAGGCCGCCTCGGCGATGCCGACGGACATACAGGCCCACATGAAGCGCTCCACGTCGAGCCCGGAGAACATAGTCTTGATGCCCTTGCCCTCCACGCCGCCGAGGAGATTTGCAGCCGGCACCCGGCAATCCTCGAGGATGATCTCCCCGGTGGGAGAGGAACGCAGGCCCATCTTGGAGAGCTTCTTGCCGACTTTGTAGCCGGGGAAGTCCTTCTCCACGATGAAGGCACACAGGCCGCCGATGCCCAGGGCCGGATCGGTCGTGGCGTAGATGAGGGCGATATCGGCAATGGGGGCGTTGGAGATGAAGGTCTTGGTGCCGTTCAGGATGTAGTAATCGCCGTCCCTGATTGCTCTGGTCTTGAGGGAGATTGCATCGGAGCCGGCGCCGGGCTCGGTGAGGCCCATACAGCCACGCTTCGCACCGCTGGCCAGAACTGGGAGGTATTTCTGCTTTTGCTCCTCGGTCGCGTTCCGGGCGATATTATTCGCGCACAGGAGGGCGTGGGCTCCGTAGACCACGCCGACGCCGGGGTCGATCTTGCTGATTTCTTCGGCCATGATTCCGAAGGAGAGGTAATCGGTCAGCATCCCGCCGTACTCGTCTGGGATACCCATGGCGAGGAAACCGACCGGTTTGGCTTTCTCCCAGAGGTCCTCGATGAATTTCTCCTCCCGATCCATCTCCTCGACCAGGGGTGCGACCTCTTTTTCGGCAAACTTCCGCACCGTTTCCTGGAGCATCTTCTGTTCTTCGGTGAAGTCAAAATTCATGGGCTACCTCCGCCTCAAGCTGGATTGCCTTACCGGCTCATCGTTCCCTGAAATACAAATCCACGCGTACGTATAGCATATATAAAACAAATTGATATGTCGATCAGTTTTCTTTAAAATATCCCCTCTTGGCGAGTGCAGCATTCCTCCCCTTACAAGGCGGATGAGGGATGTTCGGGGAAACAAACGGTTTTCGATGACAGGATATCCCGGTCTGGATCTCCTGCCGTGTAGCCGTTGGATATCTGGGGCGAACGCCCGCAGGCGAAGGGCAGGCTCGTATCCCATAGACAGCTAACCAAAAGATACGCTTGCAAAATGCGTTCTAAGCTTGATAACATGGTGAGCATGGAGAACGCAGCAAGAGAGCGACGGCTCGTATCCGTGAGATTTGCCCACATGCTCATCCCCTACATCTTCGATGCCGGAGACCTGGAGCTTCAGGCAGGAGAGCCAGTGGTCGTGGAGACGGAGATGGGTCAGTCGGTGGCAAAGGTGCTCGGCTATACCCCTGAAGAAGATGCCATCGGCCTCGAGGAAATAAAGCCTGTCGTGCGCAAGGCCACCGAGGCAGACCTGAAAAGGCTCGCGGAGATTGGGGAAAAGGAGCGAGAATGTTTCGAGTTTTGCAGGGTGCGCATTCAGGCCCACCGCCTGCCTATGAAGCTCTCGTCCGTAGAGCAGGCCTTTGACGGGAGCAAGATCACGTTCTTCTTCGTCGCAGATAGCCGGGTCGATTTCAGGGATCTCCTCAAGGACCTGGTGGAGAAATACCGCACCAGAATCGAGCTCCGCCAGATAGGCTCCCGGCAGGAGACCTGCATGCTCGGCGGGATCGGGAGTTGCGGAAGGGAGCTGTGCTGTGCGAGCTTCCTTACGAATTTCCAGAGGATCTCGGTCAAGATGGCGAAGAACCAGAACATGACGCTCAACCCTTCGAAGATCTCCGGATTGTGCGGCAAACTGAAGTGCTGCCTCGCCTATGAGAAGGAGTCCTATGCCAACCTCATCGAGAACCTGCCGAAGTCGGGCAAGACTGTGTATCTCGAACAGGGCGAGGCGATGGTCGTGAGCATCAACGTTATCAATCAAACGTTCATCGCCAAGCTGCAGGACAGGCGTTTCATCAAGGCCAAGCCCACGGACATCTTATCCAAGGAAGAGTATATCCGCGTGAGCGAACAGAAACTCCTCGATCAGACGCGGCCGAAGGAGCCGGTTGCGTCCATAGCCGGTGCTCAGGCCGAAACCGGCGGGAGAGGGCAGAAAAAGAGATCGTCAAGAAAACGGAGGGGCAAGTCGAAAAGGAGAACTGAGGCATGATGGATTACTTCTATATCACGACTCCCATTTACTATGTGAATTCGAAGCCCCATCTGGGCCATGTATACACCACGGTGATTGCCGATGTCCTGGCTCGATTCAACCGCTTGACCGGGAAGAATGTCTTTTTCCTTACCGGTACGGACGAGCATGGGGACAAGATCGTCGAGACTGCCAAGAAGCAGGGGACTACACCGGAGAAGCTCGCGAACGAAAACAGCGCCCGCTTCAGGGCCCTCTGGCCGGAGATGTCCATCAACATCAGCCGCTTCATCCGCACCACGGAACCCGAACATATGAAAACCGTCCAGAGAATCCTCCAGGAGGTATACGACAGGGGGGATATCTATTTCGGTGAGTACGGTGGGTACTACTGCATCGGCTGCGAGCGTTTCTATGCGGAAAGCGAGATGGAGGACAGGCAATGTCCCATCCATCAAGCCGAGCTGCAGTACGTCCACGAGGAGAACTATTTCTTCCGCATGGAGAAGTATCGGCCGTGGCTCATAGCGTATATCCATGCCAACCCGGACCTCATCCGGCCGCAGCGCTACAGGAACGAGGTCCTCGGCATGCTTAAAGAGCCGCTCGATGACTTGTGTATATCGCGACCGAAAAAGCGGCTTACCTGGGGGATCGAACTCCCCTTTGACAAGGACTATGTCTGCTACGTCTGGTTCGACGCTCTCATCAACTACCTGACCGGCATCGGCTATCCGGACGGCGAGCATTTCCAGGAATACTGGGGTGTATGCCAGCACCTGATCGCCAAGGACATTCTCAAGCCGCACGCCGTCTACTGGCCGACCATGCTCAAATCCATGGGACTCGAGTCGTACAAGCACCTCAACGTGCACGGCTACTGGAACGTGGACGAGACTAAGATGTCGAAGAGCCTCGGCAATGTGGTCGATCCGCTCGACATGAAGGAGAAGTACGGGCTCGATGCTTTCCGGTACTTCCTCGTCAGGGAGATGGTCTTCGGGTTGGATGCAAACTTTTCCGAAAAAGCACTTGTCGACCGGTACAATGCCGATCTTGCCAATGACCTCGGCAACCTGGTGAACCGGAGCATCAATATGGACAAGAAATACTTTGCTGGCGTCGTCCCTCCTGCCGCGCAGCCCGACAGCGAAGAGGACAAGGAGATAAGGGATCTGGCACTCGATTCGGTCGCCCACTACCGGTCAAGGATGAGGGGGCTCGAGCTCCACAATGCCATGATCTCAATCTGGTCACTCGTTTCCGGACTGAACAGATACATCGCCCACACCGCGCCGTGGATCTTGGCGAAAAGTGACAAGGCACGGCTGGCCATCGTCATGTACAATATCCTGGAGGGCCTGCGGTTCGTTGCCGTCATGCTCAATCCCGTGATGCCCTCCGCATCCGCGAAAATCCTGGAACTGATAGGATATACCGGCACTGTCCGGATCGATGACCTTGACACCTTCGGTCTCCTCGCGCCGGGGAGCGCGGTAGGAAACCCGCAGGTATTGTTCCCGAGGATAGAGAAGCGGTTCGAGAGCGCGCAAAAGGAGCCCAAGGTGGAAAAGAATCTCATTGATATCTCCGAGTTCGCAAAGGTGGAACTCACGGCTGGGGAGATCATTCAGGCGGAAATGGTAAAAAAGTCGGACAAGCTCGTGCGCATGCAGGTCGATGTCGGTGGCTCGGTGCAGATCGTGGCTGGGATCGGCAAGGCGTACCAGCCGGAAGAACTGGTCGGGAAGTATGTAGCCGTGGTGACGAATCTCAAACCCGCGAAGCTCATGGGCATCGAGAGCCAAGGTATGCTCCTGGCGACCGAAACTCCGGAAGGAGGACTGTCCCTGCTCACCTTCGACAGACAGCCGGCCATCGGTGGCAGGATCCGCTAATGACCACGAAATCTGAATCTCCCCATCCATCCAATGCCTCTCCTGATGAGTCAGAGGGTATGGGGGGGGGATTTTATAGCCGTAAGGAGGGTATATGCAGAGGGTGCCGCTCGATTTGGTGAAACCGGGGATGGTGCTTGCCAAGCCCATCCTCAATGAAAAGGGCATGGCGTTGTGTGGGGAAGGTGCCGAATTGAGCGCGGCCATGCTTGAGCGGCTCAAGCGCATGGATGTCTCCTTCGTCACGGTCAAAGGACACCCTGTCGATCTCGGCGTGGAGGAGAAATCGAAGGAACAGCTCCTGGCTGAAATGCAGGGACGCTTTATCCATGTGGAAGGCGACCCGATCATGGAGCTGATCAAGGCATCGATCGGCAGGGCGATCATGTCCGCGCAAGAGGAGGGAGTGGAGACCCCATCCCATGGGTAAGGAACAGCACATCAAGTCTATCACGAAGAAGATCCAGGGCCTACCTACCCTCCCTCATGTGGTGGAGAAGCTCACCAAGGTCGTGGAGAGCCCGGAGTCGACGGCCAAGGAGGTGGGGAAGCTCATCGCCTCCGACCAGGTGCTCGGAGCCAAGGTCCTCAAGCTCGTGAACTCCCCCTTCTACGGGTTCCCGGGCCGTATCTCCTCCATCAGTCATGCCATCATTCTCCTCGGATTCAATGTCATCAAGGGCGTGGTGCTCTCAGCGTCGGTCTTTGATCTCATGGAGCGCTCCATGGTGGGGCTCTGGGAGCACTCATTGGGGTGTGCGGTGACCGCGGGCACGATCGCCCGGCGGCTCGGACTCGCAGAACCGGAGGAAATTTCCACCGCTGCGTTGCTTCACGACATCGGGAAGGTGCTCATCAAGGTCTCCTTGAGCGACGACTACGAGAAGATCGTGCGCGTGGTCGAAAAGGAGAAGGTGTCTTTCAGGGACGCCGAGGTGAGCGTCCTGGGCATCGACCATGCGGAAATCGGGTCCTGGCTATCGAACGAGTGGAATCTGCCCGAGAAGCTCACCATACCGATCGCTTTTCACCACACCCCCGAAAACACGCTCAGGCTCAAGGATCGGGCAGCGGTGGTCCACATCGCCGACAGCATCACCCGGGCGTTCGGCATCGGATTCGGCGGAGACCCCTGGGTTCAGAAGATATCGGATGCAGCCTGGAACTACCTCGGCATGGAGAAAGAGGATCTTGATGCACTCATGCAGCTGATCATGATCGATCTTGAAGATGTGAGTACTTTCAGATTTTAAAGGACGGAGCGGCATATGAAGGTAGTCGTTGTCGGCAAAAACAAGATCGGGAAAAAGCTCTCTGGAATATTGGATGAGATCTTCGAGACCGTTTATATCCTCCACAATCCCAACGAAGCAGTCTCCCTCATCTACACCGATCCGCCGGACATCATCATCGTCGACAAGGAATTTGCCCGCGAAGGGGGCGGGAAAGGCATTCAGGAGTTCAGGAGCAATACGATCTACGGGCATCTGCCCATCGTAGCGATCTTTGATGCGGAGGACACCGAGGATAGCGGCTGGGATGATATCCCGGTCGACGACTTCATCCTCTCGAGCGAGAGCAGACTCTCCATCAGCAAACGCCTGCCGTTCATCGTCAAGAGGTCGATTAAGGAGCTCGACACCAACCCCCTGACACGGCTGCCGGGCAATGAATCCATCATCCGCCATATCCAGCGCATGCTCGACAAGGAGGAGGAGATCGCCATCGCCTGGCTCGATCTCGACCACTTCAAGCCCTACAATGACTACTACGGCTTTGCGCGGGGGGACGAGGTATTGCTCGCCACGGCTCGCATCATTACCAATGCGATCAAGGAGCTGAAACAGGAACCTACCTTCCTGGGTCATATCGGGGGCGACGACTTCGTCTTCACCTGCCCCATATCGTCCATAAAGGGGCTCTGTGAAGAGATCATCTCCCTCTTCGACATGGTCATCCGCAACTTCTACAACGACGAGGATCTCCACCAGGGGTACATCGTCTCCAAGGACAGGACCAGCAAGACGAAGATGTTCCCTATCCTGACGGTCTCCATTGCCACCGTCCTCAACAAGAACGGCCGGTTCAAGCACTACGGGGAGGCATCCCGCGATGCCACCGAGATCAAGGATCATATCAAAGCCATGGAGGGCAGTAATTACATGATAGACAGGAGGAGTTCACGGGAATGATTCCGCGCTATACCACCAAGGTCATGGAGCGGATCTGGTCGGATCAGAACCGATACCAGAAGTGGCTAGATGTCGAGATAGCGGCCTGCGAGGCATGGGAAAAACTGGACAGGATACCGCAAGCGAGCCTCAATAATATCAAGCGGAACGCCCGGTTTGACGTCAAGCGCATCGAAGAGATCGAGGCCATCACACGCCATGATGTGATCGCCTTCGTGACCTGTGTGGGCGAGCATGTCGGCGGGGATGCCCGCTTCATCCACATGGGGCTGACCTCATCCGACGTCCTCGATACGGCACTCGCCCTCCTGCTCAGGGAGAGCGGGGAGGTGATCCTCCAGGACATCTTCGACCTCATGGAGGCCATCAAACAGCGGGCCTACGAGTTCAAACACACCCCAGCCATGGGCAGGTCCCACGGCATCCATGCCGAACCGATCACGTTCGGCCTCAAGTTAGCCCTCTGGTATGCTGAGATGGAGCGGAACGCAAAGCGCATGCAGGACGCCATTGAGATGGTGGCTTACGGCAAGATATCGGGTGCGGTGGGGACCTTCGCCAACATTCCGCCCGTGGTCGAGGCCTATGTGTGCGAAAAGCTGAAGCTCAAACCCGCGCCCATCAGCACGCAGATCATCCAGCGCGACCGGCACGCCCAGTTCTTCACCACGCTCGCCATCATCGGGGGCAGCCTCGAAAAGATTGCCACCGAGATCCGGCACCTCCAGCGTACCGAGGTGCTGGAAGCCATGGAACCATTCGGCAAGGGGCAGAAGGGGTCATCCGCCATGCCCCACAAGAAGAACCCCATCCTCTCGGAAAACATCACCGGTATGGCCCGCCTCCTGCGGGGTTACTGCCTGGCCTCCCTGGAAAACATCGCCCTCTGGCACGAACGCGATATCAGCCATTCGAGCGTGGAGCGGGTGATCGGCCCGGATGCGACCACTCTCCTCGACTTCGCCCTCAAGCGACTCAAGGGCGTCATCGCGGAGCTCGTCGTCTCCCCGGAAAACATGCGCAAGAACCTGGAACTCACCAGAGGACTCTGGCATTCCCAGGGTGTGCTGCTTGCCCTCGTCGAAGCCGGCATCTCCCGGGACGAGGCCTATGCCTGGGTACAGAGGAACGCCCTGGCCGTCTGGGATGGCAAGGGCGAATTCAAGGACCGGCTCCTCGAAGATCCCGACATCGTTAGGGTGCTGGGGAAAGACACCATCGTAAAACTTTTTGACCTCTCCCATCACCTGGCCTATGTAGATACCATCTTTGCAAGGGTGTTCAAATGACAAGGCTCGCAGAACTCAAGGACCTAGTGGCAAAAGACGCTGTGAGGCACGGAAAGTTCATCCTTGCCTCGGGCAGACAATCCGATATCTATGTGGATCTCAGGAAGGTGACCCTCAATCCCCAGGGCGCGGCTCTCATCGGCGCCCTCATCTTCGATATCATCAGGGACAGGCGAGTGGACGCCATTGGCGGGCTCACCATGGGTGCCGACCCCGTCGCACTCGCCACGAGCATGATGGCACTTCAGACAGGATCGCACATCAATGCCTTCGTGGTGCGCAAGGAGAAGAAGGCCCACGGCACCATGGGATGGATCGAGGGTCCCATAGAGCCAGGACAGAAGGCCGTCGTCGTGGAAGACGTCATCACCACGGGTGCGAGTGCCATCAAGGCCATCGAGCGCCTCAAGGAATCCGGCGTGAGCGTCGACATGGTGGTGGCCGTTCTTGACCGGGAGGAAGGCGGGAAAACGGCCATCGAGGCCCTTGGATATCCAGTCTGTGCGCTTCTGAGACTCAAAGATCTGTAGCACCATGAATATCCTCGCCATTGAGACATCCTGCGACGAGACCGCCGCCGCCGTCGTGACAGACGACGGACAGATCCTGTCGAGCATCGTCGCCTCTCAAATCGCCGATCACGCCACCTTCGGCGGTGTCGTACCGGAGATCGCCTCCCGACGCCACATCGAGCTCATTGAGCCGGTGGTGAAGGAGGCCTTGGACGTCGCAGGGCTCGGCCTCAAGGACTTGGGCGGTATTGCAGTCACCCAGGGCCCCGGCCTCGTCGGCGCCCTCCTCGTGGGCATATCCTTCGCAAAGTCCCTGGCCTATGGCCTCGACATCCCCTTGAGCGGCATTAACCACCTCGAGGGACACCTCAATGCCGCTCGGATCGACCACGAGCTCACCTATCCGTATATCGGCATGGTGGTCTCCGGCGGCCATACCTCTCTTTACCGGGTGGATTCTCCAGAGCATATGACCCTCATCGGTCAAACCATGGATGATGCCGCAGGAGAGGCCTTCGACAAGGTGGCAAAGCTCCTCGATCTGGGCTATCCCGGAGGGGTGGTGATTGAGAGGATCGCCCACGGTATCCGCGACCACGGCCTCAATCTCCCGCGTCCCATGCTCAAGGAGGCGGGCTATGACTTCAGCTTCTCGGGCCTAAAGACCGCCGTCCTGAACCTCGTGGTAAAACTCAGAATATTCCCCGATCTAGACCTGAGCTTTTCCGGGCTGCCAAAGAAGAGAGTGCCCACCCCCGGCATGGAGGAGTTCATCCCGCGCATCGCCGCAGCCTTCCAGGAAGCCGCCGTCGATGTCCTCGTGACGAAAGCCCTGCGGGCGGTTCAGGATCACAAGGTCGAACTCCTTGTAGTCAGCGGCGGTGTGGCCTGCAACACGGCCCTGCGGGAATCTCTCGCGCAAAAGGCTGCGCAGATGGGCATACGGCTCATCATCCCGGAGAAGAAATATTGTACGGACAATGCTGCCATGATCGGCATGGCGAGCATCCGGCACTTTCAGCAAGACATCTCCGCCGGCCTCGACCTGAACGCCGTGTCGCGCTGGGACTCCCGATGAGGCCCAAACGGTCCTTAGGCCAGAACTTCCTCACCAACCCCCATATCATCGCCAAGATCATCCGCTTCGCCGATCTTATGCCGGACGATACCGTCCTGGAGATCGGACCAGGGCGGGGCATCCTCACCACAGAGCTCGTGAGGTGTGCCTCGCGGGTCATCGCCGTAGAAAAGGATGATAAGCTTTTTGCGCAACTCAAAAGCACATTTGCAGACGTTCCGAATCTCACCCTCGTGCACGGGGACATCCTCGATCGCAATATGCAGGTAGTCGCCCCCCAGGGTGCGAAGCTCCTCGCGAACCTGCCCTACAACATCGCCACCCAGATCATCCTGCGGCTTGCAGATATCCCTGCCCACTTCTCTTCCATCATAGTCATGCTCCAGAAGGAGGTCGGGGAGCGCATCTGCGCCTCTCCCGGCACGAAACCTTATTCTGCCTTAAGTGTACTAATCTCCACAAACTTCGACGCCGTTCCGGGCTTCGTCCTCGGTCCAGGAAACTTCTTTCCGAAACCCAAGGTGGACTCCATGACGATCAAGCTTATTCCCCGTCCGGACCCTATGACCGGTGACGACCTGGAATACCTCAAGACCGTGGTCTTCTGCGCCTTCAACCAGAGGAGGAAGATTCTCCGCAACTCCCTTGCCTCCCTGCCCGATATGACAGCCCCTCTATTGCAGACCCTGGCCGAGCAAGCGGGGATAGACCTCGACCAGCGGCCCCAGGACCTCTCTGTCGAGGATTTCAAGCGCCTCAGCCTCGTATACAAGGCAGCCCTGCAATAATAACGAATGAAAAGATAAACCTAAATTCACACACTCCCCAAAAGATCTTGCCTCCCGACCCCCCTGAATCATCAGGGGGGCCAAGGTTTTCGGGGCAGTAGGGCAACGCGTGCCAAGGAACATCAGTGTGAGGAGGCAGGGTCACTTCGAAGCGATCAAACATTTCATGGTGCTCGACGAGAGTAAATTTTAAAATCCAAGGGCCTGGGGTCAGGCTTTAATCTAGCATTATAGGTTTGTACATATCTCGATAATACGCAATTCAAGACCAAACGCAATATGTCAATAGCATGCATTGTTAGGGGTTATCACGTCCTCCCCTGGCCTTGCAAAGCCTTTTCCAGAACGGCTTGTAGAGGAAGCTTTTTTCGTCCAACGCACAGAGCTGCTGGAACATCGGTTTTGTCACCGTAAAGCAGAGGACATCCGGCGGCAGGAACTGGCGCATGGCGATATCCGTGGCTCCGATGGCGGCCTGCGGGATATGCAGGTCTTCGAACACGGAGATCAGCTCCATGCATCCCGCACCGAATGGTGCAATAACCGGTGGGGGATCACCCGGTGCATGGTTATAATGTGCACCTACAATGAGCGTACTGAGCTGGTCGGGGTTGATCAGAAAGGTGATGGTTTTGAGAAAGCCGAATTGATCGGCCTTGAGCGGCCCGATGAGGATGTTGGGATGTTCCTGCCGATAGGTAGGATGGTGATCTATCCATTGCTCCATAAGGGCCCGCGAGGATCTCAACCCTTCGGCATCTACGAGGAACTTGATGAGATCCTCGCGCGACCGGGTATTGACGCCGCAGAGCGCGCGGCCAGCCCCGGCACAGCCGAAATTGTCCTTGGTGATATGGAGCGTTTCCCCGTTAAGCCAATCTTGGTAGAATGAGAAGATACACGTCTGCCTGTTCGGCGCGGGTTTGACCAAGGGCTCGAACGGCTGCACATCGGGTGCATCATAAAACCCCATGAGCGGGGTGGAGATGCCGAGGATAGTGCACAGATTGATGGGGTTTGGTTGCATAGCTCCCTCCAGATATTTTCCGTCATGTTTACAGCCAGCGTTCATAGCTGACAATTATAGAATACCGTTATCCTTATAAAGGATCAAGATAACATTTGATGGAGGGGATGAATTAATTGTGCCATGCCAATGTAAGCATAATGCCATGGCCGAACTGCACTCGTTCCCGTCGCGCGAGCCAATGTCCCAAGGTCAGCTCGCGCGGCGAGAACGGGTGCGACTTCGGCGCGAGGCTTCACGCAGTGAAGATCGCGTCGAAGTGACCCACACCCCTCAACCCGATTGTCCTTGGCAGGCAATGCCAATACCGCCCCGAAACCACGGCCCCCTTGAGACCAAGGGGGGGGATTCAGCTTTTATAAGTCAGCATTTGGTTGCGAATTAGTATCAGGTGTTGATCTTCACGCTTGCATTGCTGAAGCCTGGATTTCCTGCTATGATACCGGGTTGTCGTCTCTGCATATGGGGGATAGGATGAGCTCATCAAGCACCATTGACTTCGAGAGGATCTTTCATCCGCGGAGGGTCGCCATTGTCGGCGTCTCTTCCGAAGGATTTGGGTTCGGGAGCCTCATGCTCGTTTCATTGCGCTCCATGGGATTCGAGGGCGAGATATTCCCGGTCAATCCCAAGGGGGGCACCTTTGCCGGGCTTACGATCTATAAGCAGGTGGAGGACATACCCGGCACCATCGATCTGGCCGTCATTGCGGTCGTTGCCCGACATGTCCCCGAGGCGCTCGAGGCATGTAGAAGGAAGGGCGCTGCCGGGGCGGAGATCCTCTCTGCGGGGTTCAGCGAAGCGGGCACCCAAGAAGGGATCGCATTGGAAGAAGAAATCCGGCGGATAGCCAAACGGGGTATCCGGGTGATAGGACCCAACTGTTTCGGGATCTACTGCCCACGGAGTGGTCTTACCTTTCTGCCGGGACCTGACCTTTCCCGCACGAGCGGCGACGTCGCCTTTTTCGCGCAGAGCGGGGGCATGTCCGTCGACCTGGCGCATATAGGCAAGTGGATGGGTATCCGGTTCAAAGCCATGGTCAGCTTCGGTAACGGCGTGGATGTGCGCGAAACGCAGCTCCTGGACTATTTCGCCGATGATGAGGAAACGCGAGTGATCTCCCTGTATGTCGAGGGTGTGGAGGATGGAACCGGCTTTTTCCACACGCTCAAAAGGGTCGCTGCGCAAAAGCCCGTGATCATCATGAAAGGCGGGCTCTCGGAATCCGGGCAGCGGGCGGTGATGAGCCATACGGCATCCCTGGGAGGGGACAGGGCCATCTGGGAATCCATGCTCAGGCAGAGCGGCGCCATACAGGTCAGGGACCTCAATGAGCTGGCGCATGCATGTCTGGCTTTTTCCCTGCTTCCGATACGGCGATACAAAGGTATCACCATCATCGGCGGCGGTGGAGCTGTCGGGGTTGCCGCCTGTGATACGGCCGAAATATACGGCATGGAGCTGCCCCATTTCCAGGGCGAGATCCATGACCGCATCCTGCAGAATTTACCCAGACCTGGTTCGAGCGCCGCCAATCCGATCGATGTCGCCAACCCGCTGGTGCCGCCACAGGTCCTCCGGGGAGTGCTCCTGGAGGCGGGCCGTGACGAGCGCGTGGACCTCCAGATCATGGTGCCCATGCTCTATCACTATAAGTCCCTGGCGATCCAAATGGGGGTTGCATCGGTCAAGGAGATCACGCCCTACCTCGAACTCGCAGAGATGATCCGGGAGACGAGTGGGAAAACGAACAAGCCGGTCATCCTGGTCCTACCCAACCATAAGCGAGACCTGGAATCCATGGACATCGAGGAGATGTTGCGGGAGGCACGGCAGGCTTTCCTTGAGCAGGGCATCCCGGTCTTCGATAATCTCAAGGATGCCTTCCAAGCCATAGCCCATATCTCGGCTTATTCCTCTCCTCAGATGAGAACATGATCCAAATGCATTTGCCCTGGCGTTTCTATTCATTGGAGTCAAAAGAGCGCATACTCCCCCATTCACTTCGGAATCTACAGAGGTTCTCAGGGAGTGGGGGGGCAGCATGCGACACGTTGCCGGACAGCGCCGAAGAGATTCAGGGAGCAAGCGCGCTCGTATGAGATCCAAGCCGATGAGGCGGCCCGATAGGCGGTAACTGGCTCTCCAAACAGGTCATCGGTAACTCACCGAGGCGAAGGAGCGCCGGATACCGCGCGCATATGGGAAGGCCGGATGCCCGAGGATCATGGTGATCGCGACCTTATTCTCCGGAGGGATGCCCCGCTTCTCTTTCAGCACCTGATCTCGCTCGAGGGCATAAGCCACGGTCCCGATTATGCAGGTCCCGAGCCCGAGCGAAGCGGCGGCGAGCATGGCATACGTGCAGGCGATAGAGCCGTCGACCGGATCCGCGTACGGCGAGGCGTGGAACAGGAGCACGCAGGGAGCGTGATAGAAGAGGTAATCGGCACCCTCCTTCCGCGCGTCCATCATCAATTTCGTGATGGGGAGGACAAAGTCACGCATCATCTCCACGTCGGCCTTCTTCATAAAGAGGCGCATAAGCGGGAACACCACGGGATTGAAGAACCTGCGCCACGTGCCGAATACCCCCATGATATCCTGCGCGAGCTCCTGGACACGACCTTTGCCCTGCACGACCACTACGCCGACATCCGAAGGAGGTATGCCCATCGGTGCGCTGGCAGCCATCCCGAGCATGCGCTCGATCTCTTCCTTTTCGACCTCCTGCTCCCCGAATTCCCGGACGCTCCGTCGTGCGAAAAGCAGCCCCTCTAGGGCTTCGGGGGTCGCGCGTTCTGCCTGGGGCGGCAGGGGAACGGCATCCTGCGGCGTGAGCCGGCGTCCGGTCACGGCCACCGCCCCCTGCGGGCACACGGCCATGCACTGCCCGCAGCCGATGCATCCGAGGCCGTTTTCAGGTACGACCGTGGCTTTTCCATGGAGAGGTATGATGGTAAAGGACTTGCATACCTTGAAGCACAAGTCACAGTTCGTGCACAGTTCCTGATTGATCATTGGGACGGCGGCGATATCTCCGAAGCCCGACCTGATTGTCTTGCCTGGTTTTCCCTTCATGGCTTTCCTCCCTGGTACTTATGGTATGAAGACGAGGCTCAAAGGCGCGATGGTCT
>CAYGXB010000027.1:0-17121 GCA_964353605.1 uncultured Bacteriovoracaceae bacterium | reverse complement strand
AGGCACGACCGGCCGCCTCTACGGCAATCTTGTCAATCTGCTCACGATGATGAACGGCCTGCCGCTTACCTACAACCGGGACATGCAGGAGGACAAACTGCCGGTCATGGACTCGCTCGATACGGTCTCGGCCTGTGTTGAGGTCATCACCGGACTGATCAGAGGGATGGTTATCAACCGACAGGCTGCGGAACGTGCCCTCAAGAAGGGCTTCCTCACCGCCACCGATATAGTCGATTACCTCGCTGAGAAGGGTGTGCCGTTCCGGGATGCCCATCGCCTAACCGGAGAGATTGTTGCCTCGCGGATACACCAGGGCAAGACCATTGACGACATGACCTTGCTTGAATTCAAGGCATTCTCTGATAAATTCGGGGATGATATTTTCGCATACATTCATCCTTCATCCGCGGTTGACAGGAGGCGGAGCTTTGGCGGGACTTCCAGGGAAAACGTCAAGGCCGCTATAAAGGAAGCTTATGCATTGCTGGAAGATGTCGGATATGAGAAGGTATAGTCTTGGGTTGTGGTTCATCCTCGTATGTCTTGTATGCCTCGGCTGCGGGAGGAAGCTTCCCCCCCTGCCCCCTGCTCCGGAAGAGCCCGTGATCATCAACTCGATCAAGTTTGTGGACAAGGCCGTCGTAGTCAAGATCACGTGCAATGAAAGCGCGGTCAAGCTCGTTCTGCTCGGCAAGCCGCAGGGAATCTGTCCGCAATGCACGGGCGATCTGAATCAAAAGGTAGAGGTGGAGGCTCAAGAAGGGACGCTGCAGCTTCAAGATGAGACCCCGGAAGAGAACTGCATGGTCTACCGCCTCAGGCTAGAAAAGGGCACAACAACATGGTTGAGTCCAGCCCGGATTGTATGCAAATAAAAAAGTAAACCATCTCGTCCCCCTGAATCTTCAGGGGGCTAAGGAAGGTCGGGGGATTGAGATTTTTTAAGGAGATGGACAATGCATGATTTCGTATACAAGCAGGGAAGTCTCCATTGCGGGGATGTTTCGCTCGCCGATATCGCCCAAGCCGTAGGGACCCCGTTCTACTGCTACAGCCTGCCGACGCTCAGGAGGCATGTGCGGGCCTTTGAAGACCCGCTTGCTGGCGTGGATCACCAGACCTGTTTTGCCATGAAAGCCAATCCAAACCTTGCCATCCTCTCCTATATGGCACGGCAAAGTCTCGGAGCGGACGTCGTATCCGGCGGCGAACTCTACATGGCTATGAAGGCGGGCATACCGGCTTCGAAGATCGTGTACTCAGGCGTGGGCAAGACAGTAGCCGAGATCGATATGGCGCTGACTGCCGGGATCATGATGTTCAATATCGAGAGCGAAGAGGAACTCGAGGTGATCAATGAACGCGCGGGCATCCTGGCGAAAAAGGCACCACTCGCCATCCGCGTCAACCCCGATGTCGATCCGCGGACCCACCCGTACATCTCCACCGGTCTCAAAAAGAACAAGTTCGGGATAGATATAGAAAGCTCCGTGGCCCAGTACCTCAAGGCGCGCGACCTGGCGAATGTGGAGACCGTCGGCATAGACTGCCATATCGGGAGCCAGCTCACGGAAGTGAGCCCCTTCATCGATGCCGTGCAGAAGCTCAAGGTGCTGATTGAAAGATTGAAAGAATACGGAGTCACCTTCCGCTACCTCGATCTCGGTGGCGGACTCGGCATTACCTATTCTGACGAAGAACCACCGCTCCCTGGCGATTACTGCAAGGCTATTCTCGACACCGTGGGGGCTTTAAGCCTGAAGCTCGTCTTCGAGCCGGGCCGGGTGATCGTCGGTAATGCAGGCATACTCGTGACTCGCGTCCTCTACCGGAAGTCCACCCAGAACAAGACCTTCATCATCGTCGATGCAGGCATGAACGACCTCATTCGGCCGGCACTGTATGATGCCTGGCACGATATCAAGCCGCTTAAGATGACGCATGACGGGTCGCAAAAAGTCGACGTCGTCGGCCCCATCTGCGAGTCGAGCGATTTCTTTGCCAAGGACAGAGAATTACCGGTCTTTTCCCGCGGCGATCTGCTCGCCGTGATGAGCGCCGGAGCATATGGGTTCTCCATGTCGTCGAATTACAATTCCCGACCCAGACCCGCCGAAGTCCTGGTAGATGGAACCCGGTATTCTGTGGTAACAGAGAGACAGAGCTATGCAGACCTGGCGAAAGGACAGCATGTCCCGGATGCCGAACTGGGGAGGTAAACGATGTTTTCGGGCGCAATCGTTGCAATCGTAACGCCGTTTGCGGACGGCAAGGTCGATGAAAAGGCCTACAGAAAGCTAATCAACTTTGTCATCGATGGCGGGGTGAATGGGATCGTCCCCTGCGGGACGACGGGTGAATCGGCGACCCTGTCCCACAAAGACCATGAACGGGTTATCGATATCACGATCGCCGAGGTGGGCAAAAGAGTCCCGGTCATCGCAGGCACCGGATCGAACTCCACGGAAGAGGCCATAAGCTTGACACGGCATGCCAAACAGGCGAAGGCAGATGCCGTGCTTTCGGTCGTACCGTATTATAACAAACCAACCCAGAAAGGGATGTATGAACATTTCAGGTCCATTGCACAGGCCTGCGATATCCCACAGATCCTCTACAATATTCCCGGCCGGACCGGGGTGAACATGGCGGCCCAGACAGTCGCGGCGCTGGCCAAGATTGACACGATCGTCGGGATCAAGGAGGCGAGCGGCGATCTCATGCAATGCTCGCAGATCCTGAAAAACGTCCCCGAGAGCTTCACCGTCCTCTCGGGTGATGATGGACTGACGTTGCCTATCCTCTCCATCGGCGGGAGGGGGGTCATATCCGTCACAGCCAACATCCTCCCGGATAAGATCTCCGGAATGGTGCGGGCATGGCTCAACGGCGATGCAGCCAAGGCACGCACTATGCATTTCGAGCTCCTGGAGATCAATAACGCCATGTTTATCGAGACCAATCCCATGCCGGTGAAGACGGCGCTTGCCATGATGGGGAAGCTTCGGGAGGAGTTCAAGCTCCCGCTTGCTCCCATGGAGAGCACCAACAGGGAAAAACTTGCGGCTGTGCTCAAAGCCTACGGTTGCATATAGGGGGACGCCATGATCAAGGTGGGTGTTGGCGGTGCAGCCGGGAGGATGGGTTCCCTCGTTGCACGGGGAGTCTTGGAATCCGAAGACCTGAATCTCGTCGGGGCACTGGAGGCGAAGGAGCACCCTTTTATCGGAAGGGATATCGGGGAGGCTATTGGGAAGATCCCACAAGGGATCAAGATCACATCGGATATCGTCGAGGCATTTTCCGACAGCGCGGTGATCATCGACTTCTCCACCCCCAGTGCCACCCTTGAGAATATCCGTGTTGCCGCCGATTACAGCAAGGCCATGGTAATCGGGACGACCGGGTTCACCGACAAGCAGCGGAACTCACTCATGGAATATGGGGCTTCCATCCCCTTTGTCCTGTCGCCGAATATGAGTATCGGCGTCAATGTCTTGTTCAAGATCGTAGGCATCCTCACCAAGCTCCTCGGTGAGGCGTATGATGTGGAGATCGTGGAGGCCCATCACCGACTCAAGAAGGATGCTCCTTCGGGAACAGCCAAAGGGCTAGCCCTTGCCATTGCCAAGGCACGAGAGGTGGACATCGAGCAGCATGCGCGGTATGAGCGCTACGGGAGCATCGGAGAACGGCCGATGGGAGAAATAGGGATACAGACCGTGCGGGCCGGGGATATTGTTGGCGAGCACACGGTTTATTTCGCGGGGGGAGGGGAGCGCATCGAGATCACACATCGGGCCCATTCGCGGGAGAACTTCGCGCGGGGGGCATTGCGAGCCGCGCGGTGGATCGTGCATAAGCAGCCGGGCGTATACACCATGATGGACGTGTTGGGACTCTCGAATGAAGATCGGTAGAGGCATCACGGAAACAAACGCTACGGTGTGGTTTGCGAGGGAGGGAGAGAACTTTTTTCTCTATGAACCGGCTCCTGCTACGATCGGAGATCAGATTACAATAAAGCGCATATTGGCGCCCTCCCTCCCTACCAAGATTGTGGCCCTTGGCCTGAATTACCACGACCATGCCGCGGAGCTCGGTCTGGAAATTCCTCGAGAGCCACTCCTCTTCCTGAAGCCGCCGTCGAGCGTGATCGGACCTTACGACGAGATCATCTATCCTGCCCAGTCGTCACAGGTGGATTACGAGGCGGAACTCGCCGTGGTCGTCGGGAAGCGATGCTCCAAAGTCAGACCAGTGCAAGCCCAGGATTATATCCTTGGTTACACATGCTTCAATGACGTCACGGCGCGCGACCTCCAGTATAAGGACTGGCAATGGACACGAGCCAAATCCTTCGACACATTTGCCCCCTTTGGGCCATGGATCGAAACTGCTATCGAGGATCCCCACAAGCTCGCGATATCCTTAAGCGTAAACGGAGTTATCAAACAGTCCTCGAATACGAGCAACCTCATATTCAATATCTATGATCTGATCTCCTACATATCCAACATCATGACCCTGGAGAAGGGCGATGTGATCGCGACCGGGACACCCGCGGGTATTGGTCCCTTGCAAAGGGGGGATACGGTTCGTGTGACAATCGAAGGCATAGGGGTGCTCGAGAACAGAGTTGGTTAATGAAAGGGTACCTCTCATTGGGTTCGAACCTGGGAAACAGGAGGGAGAATCTCAAGGCGGCCCTCTTCGCCCTGCGACAATCGAATATCATCATTGAGAACACCTCCGATCTCTATGAAACCAGAGCGATCGAGATTCTGGACAACCAACCGCTGTATCTCAACATGGCTGTGCAGATCTTTTCACCACTCGATCCCTTTGATCTGCTGGAAGTCTGCCAGAGAATCGAGGCGTCCCTTGGCAGACAGAGGCTGTTTTTTCACGCACCGCGGACCATAGATATCGATATCCTATGGCTCGATGGGGTTACCATCAAAAGCAGTCTGTTGACCATACCTCATCCGAGACTGGAGCAGAGGGCGTTTGTGATCTTCCCCCTCGCGCAAATCGCCCCGGATATTATCCTCCCCTCTGGCTCTCCTATCTTTGCTGTAAAGAAAGCCGTGGGCGGTGACGAGATAGTGGAAGTATGCAAGATGCATCTGTAGATAATGAGGCCAAAAAGAGGAAGGTCATCGTCGCTGATGACAATCGTGACGTAAATTTTGTCATCAAAGAAATCTTGAGCGAATATGGCTTTCAAGTGATCCAGGCCTTTGATGGAGAAGAAGCCATCAAGGCCTTCATCGAGGAGAAGCCCGACCTTGTGCTTCTCGATTATCGCATGCCGAGAATGGACGGCATCGATGTGCTCAAGGAGATCAAGGCCAACGATGCACATGCCTTCGTAGTATTCATGACCGGAGAAGGGTCTGAGGATGTGGCCGTGAACGCCATGAAGGCCGGCGCCGAAGATTACATCACGAAGCCCATCTCCTTCCCTGAGCTCATTCAGCTTTCCAATAAATTGATAAAGGAGCACGACTTGCTTCTCGAGAATGTCCGGCTCAAGGCCCGCGGTGATGCTTACAAGAATTACCTCGTCACCATAACCGAGACCATGGGCGAGGCCGTAATCACCACCGATGCACAGGGGAAGATTGCGTTCATGAACTCCATGGCCAGCAAGCTCTGGAGGGACGAGAACAATCTCAAGGGGCAGGATCTGGAGATCCTCTTCCACGAAGCCCATAAGGATATTTTTAACGATATCAAGTTCCAGCTTGCTGGCGGTATGGAGCAGTATGAGACCGAGTGTGTCTTGAAGAAAGCCGATGAGAGCGCCTTTTCAGGACTCCTCACGGCATCGTTCTTGAAAAGTGAACCCTACTCCGGGGGCATTGTCGTGGTCGTGCGCGACCTCACCGATATTGAGGAAATGCGCAGACAAATCGTCAACGCCGAAAAGCTCGCTTCACTCGGCAAGGTTGTGGAGGGAGTGGCGCATGAGATCAGGAACTCGCTCACCTCTTTGGGCGGCTTCTCCCGAAGGCTCGATCGCACTATCACACCGGGCACTGACCAGAAGGTCTATGTAGACTATATCATCGAGGACGTAAAAAGGCTCGAGACCATGATCACGGATATCGAGGAGTATGTGAACTATACCAAGATTCACAAGCCCAAGTTCGCGCTGACAAGCATAGAGGATGTCATAGACGAAGCCCTCATCAAGACCTTCGCATCGGGCAGGTTCGGATCCGTGAAATACATCATCAATATGCCGCCGGGGATCGAACAGATCAATGCCGATCACAACTACCTGGTGGAGGCTTTCTGGCACCTCTTCAAGAACGCCTGCGAGGCTATGGACGGCCACGGATCCTTGGAGATCACCGTAAGCATGAACCCGAACTACCTCATCGCCGACGTCATGGACACGGGCAGGGGCATACCCCACGAGGAGATCAAAGAGATGTTCAATCCCTTCTATACCTCAAAGGTACAGGGCACCGGGGTGGGCCTTTCAAAGGTATACATGATCATCGAGGAGCATAGGGGATACATCTCGGTGAAGAGCATCTTGGGCAAAGGGACGCGGATTAGGGTCTACCTTCCCAGTCTCAAGTCCGGGAAAATGTCTATGGCAGATGAAGGTTAATTCGTGCTATATAAAGCTTTGTTGGCAATTGACGATAGGAATGGGGAGGAAAAAGTCGTGGGCATTTGGGATACCATGCTTTCAATACGGACCTTTCTCTTGACTGCGATCCTTGTCGTCATGCTCTGTCAGGCTGGTCATGCGGATATCTATGTCAAGCAGATGCCGGATGGCAGTCTCAGTTTCAGCAATTGTCCCATGGGAAAAGGATGGGATATGTATATGAAGGAGAAACGAAGACCGAAGTTCCATCCGCAACTGCGGGCAACGAATCACAAGCGGTCGGATTGGGACAACCTGATCACCAATATCGCCATCAATCATGGTGTGGACCCTGTCCTGATCAAGGGGATCATCGAGGTGGAATCGGGCTTCGAGCCGAGCGCCCTGTCATCAAAAGGGGCGATGGGCCTTATGCAGCTCATGCCGGAGACCGCAAACGATATGGGCGTAGACGACCCATGGGACCCGGTGCAGAATATCAAGGGCGGGACGAAGTACCTTTCCCTGCTCCTCAAGAAATATAACGGTGATCTGGAGAAGGCCCTGGCCGCCTACAATGCTGGACCCCAGGCGGTGGATTCCTATAAAGGCATCCCCCCCTACCAGGAGACCCAGGATTATGTCAGGACCGTGATTGCTAAATACACCGGCAGGGGCTATTGATGAACGTCGCCAATATCCTGACCATTTCTCGGATCGCAGTGGTCCCCGTTATCGCCGTTTTGCTCGCCTACGGCGGGTTCTGGCCGTCCGTGATCTCCGCCCTGCTCTTCATCGCCGCCACCGTCACCGATTACCTGGACGGGTACCTGGCACGCAAGTACCATATGGAATCCAATCTCGGAAAACTCCTCGACCCCCTGGCGGACAAGCTCCTCATTGCAACCGTACTCATCTTCCTCATCCCCTTAGGCAGGGTCCCAGCCTGGGTGGTTGCCGTCATTATCGGCAGGGAGCTTGCTGTCACCGGAGTAAGGGGGATCGCCTCCGAGAAGAACATCATCATTGCCGCCAACTGGCTGGGCAAATACAAGACGGCCTTTCAATGCGCCGCTTGCATCCCTCTGCTCTTCCACTATACGATATTCGGGATACAGTTCCAACCGGCGGGCGTGTTTTTCCTCTGGATCGCTACCTTCTTCACCGTCTGGAGCGGCTTCGACTACATCTATAATTACATCCGACAGGCCATCGCTGAGTAAACGAAATTCCTAATGTGTCTTTTTCGGCTCGTTCGTACTCACTCCGAGCTGCTCATAGAGCGGACAGTAACCGGAAATAACACTGGAGAGCAGCGCTCCGGCTACGACCAGAAGAAGGCCCGCCTTTCCCTTAAACCAGCCTTTCAAATAGGCCACTATAGTCACCATGACGAATGCAAGGCGCACCAGTCTGTCAGGCAAACCGACATTCTGCTCCATGCTATCCTCCCGAGAAGGAATTTGCCATATAATCAAATAAACAGATGATCCTGTCAATCCTTATTCCCTTTCTTGAAGGCATTTGAAACAGCCTCATTCGCCTCACACCTCACCCCTCCGAGGCGCACTTCTGGGGGCTGGGGGAGAGCAGGAAATGGGGAGCATGCGGTCTGTTTTGCAAGCGCTTCTGCGTTCCTTGACAATCACAAGGATGTCGGTATACTGGTTGCCATATCCTTTGATGGGAGCATGGAAAAGGTTCTGATCATTCAGCTGAGCAGGCTTGGGGATGTGGAGTAGACCCTACTCCCGAAAAACCACAAATATGTCAATAACGGATGTCATCTTTCACTGATCTGTCAGATCGGATTGCAGAGAGATGCATGAAGAATAGAGCGATGCCCAGGGGGAGAAAGGAGATGCGGTATGGGAGAAGCCATTGGTAAACGTTTCCAGGAAGAGACCCGCTATGACAGGCATACCTCCTTCGGTGCCTTCAAACCCTTGCGACCCCCCAAACCCTATAAAACATATCCTGATGCAAGGAGAATACAGCTCCCGAAGCCGCAGGGAAGCATCATGCCCTTTACGGAAACAGTGCTAAAGAGGCGGAGCGTACGGGAATATTCCCAGGAGCCCATCACCCCCCATGATCTTGGATTCCTCGTGTGGGCTTCTACGGGCTTGCAGAGACATGAGATGGGATATGCGTTCCGCACCGCTCCATCTGCCGGCGCCCTCTACCCCATCGAGACCTATCTCGTGCTCAACCGGGTGAACGATATCGAGCACGGCGTCTATCATTACCATGTCCAGGATCATTGCCTGGAGGAGATCAAAACGGGCGATTTCGGCAGGAATACCTCTGAAGCGGCTTTGGGTCAGCAGATGTGTGCCGAGGCTGCAGCGGCGCTCATCTGGACGGCGGTCTTCAACCGCTCCAGGTGGAAGTACCAAGAGCGTGCCTACCGGTATATCTACATGGAGGCCGGGCATATCGCAGAAAACCTTTCCCTGGCATGCGTGAGCCTGGGGCTGGGGAGCTGCCACGTCGCAGCGTTCTTCGATCCGGAGCTGGAGAGCATCATCGGAGTGGATGGCAAGGATGAAGGTGTCCTGTATATGACCGTTACCGGGTATCCGCGCTAGACAAGGAGGTGTAAATGGACACGTGCCTGATCTATATGACGGCCGGAAGTATGGAGGAGGCAAAGAAGATCGGGAAGACGCTCGTCGCAGAACGACTCGCCGCCTGTGTGAACATGATCGACAAAATGCACTCCCTGTATTGGTGGGAAGGGAAGGTCCAGGAAGATGACGAGGTCATCATGATTGCAAAGACGAGGAGTTCGCTCTTACCCGCATTGACGGAGAAGGTGAAATCCCTCCACAGCTATACCGTCCCCTGCATCGTGTCCGTTCCGATCACAGATGGCAATAGGGATTTTCTCGCTTGGATTGAGAAAGAGACGTCAGGAGTGGCTTCATGATTCTTCCTCGATCATCATCCGCTTTCTGTGGGCCCTCTCGATGTTTTCAGGAAAGGGCGTGGGAGCCCCCCTTTTTCAAAAAGGGATTCCTCATACTCTGTATGTTCGGTATGCTCATTGTTGTTATGAGCATCCTTGTCGGGCCACCCTGCATGGCGGAGACGAAGGTGTTTTCCGTGGAGCGTTTCTTGGACAATGTCTCTTTCGATGCCTTCAATCCGAGGACCAACGAGATCCTCTGCATGTTGAGGGACAAGCGGGGGTTCCTCCAGCTCTATACGGTAAACGCGCTAGCCTCGAACCCGGAGCAGGAAATGGCGTGCATAAGCTGCAAACCGAAAGAGGCGATCGGGATGGAAGCTGCCTTGATCCCGCGCCTTAACAAGGGGGCTTCCGATTGGCACCCATCCGGGTAGTGGTTCATCACCGAAATGGAGATTCCGGGCAATATAAGCCTGAATCATGATATCCTGTTGTCATGGCTGCGCCCCCTGGCTGAGCCTGGGGCGGGTTGGTGGAACAATCTCTTCCTGGTGAAAAAAGACGGAAGCCTCTGGATTCGTCTTACCGATTTCAAACCTTCTGACAGGGACAGTGTGGTGCTCTACCCTAAGTTTTCCAGGGATGGGAAGATGGTGGCATGGGCGGAACGGGTCGGCGGAGCCAGACCCTTTGACAAATACCCGTTTGCCCGCTGGGTGCTCAAGATTGCCAAGATAGACGTCTCGACCACCCGCCCCTGCCTCTCTGACATAAAGACCTACTCCTTGCAGGCCGGGGGCATCTTTGAGCCACAGGAATGGTCGAGAGGAAACAAGCTCATCTTTGCCGCAGATATCGGCTATTTCGATCTGCCCTATCCCGCTTATCGGCTCGACATCTGGGAGGCCGCGGTGGATGATGACGGCACGATCGGGGATATGAAGAATCTGACCAATACCAAAGACTACTACGAGGAGCAATCGTCCTACTCCCCAGATGAAAAATTCATGGCCTTCATAGCGAACTTGTTTGACCAGGATTATGGGAAACGCCTCGATGCCATCCGTTCCAAGACGACATACAACAAGTTCATCACCACCAACCTTTCCACCGCCCTCTACTTGATGGAAAGGAAAAGCAAACGGCTCTGCCGTATCACGTACTTTTCAGATAAGGACTGGAACGGCAACCACGCCATCGTGACAAGGTCCGCGTGGAGAGAAGATGGCAAGACTCGGTTTGTCGCCCTCAGCCTGCGTTCGAACCGGACCGGCAAGAAGACTAGCGAATCTATTTATCGCGTAAAGCTTGCATAGATCCGGATGACCCCATTTATCTCGCCCTTTTCTTTGCTGTAATTGATGAACCGTCTCACACTATGTGCATGGGAAGCACTGGTCTCGGGCATAGCCCCTGTGACGTCGGAAATGTCGTCTTTTCTCGCCTCATACGCAGGTTCTTTTGGTGCAGCACATAAAGTCCATTAGACCAATCAGGATGAGTGCAATAATCATGAATACTTCCTGCTGGCTGTGCATCATCTTGCTATCTCTATTTCGGTATACGCTCTATTGATTATTGATAAATGATGATTTCATGCATACTCCGCTCCTCCCACAAATAAAGTGCTCATCAATGATCATCTTTCAATCACCTGTCTCAAGGGGGGCCAAGGACCCAGTAAGCTTTCCTGAACATGCGAGCTGCGTCGCGTGCAGGAAAGCTTGCCAGACGATTATCCACGTAACAGATTCATGGCGGCTGAGGGTTTTGATAAAATGCAAATTTTCCGATCACATTAAAAAGCGAGAGGAAAAAAATTTAAAGAAGGCCGAAAATTTTATTTGATTTTTTTGAAGATGTTCTCTATATGCACAACAGAATTATAGGGCAGATGATGGGGGAAAGGTCATTTCTACAAGGAAACTAGACGACTTGCCTGCAAGCAATCGCTTGTCAGCTCTTCTGAAGAGCTCGACAAGCACGACCCTTTGTCCTGTCAGAATACGTCGGTATCCCTCCCGTTTTCCTGATCATATTGAACACGCACTAAATTTTTTTCTAAATAATATTTTTCAAAAACCGATATGCACGTAGAAAGGAGAGGAACAATGGCAAAGACGAGCCCGACAAAGGAATTGATAGCCCCCGCAGAAGACCCCGATCCCTTAGGTACTGAACCGAGCGAAGAACCCCCATCCCTATCTTCGGCGGGTGGCAAGGTTCTCCACGTCAAAGAACACCTCAAAAGAGAGTTTTCTGGACTCATCCCTATCAGCGAACGATCCCTCGCATTTCTCCAGGATAATTTTCCGAAAGCCTCTATTTCTGACTGGTCGAACTGGCAATGGCAGCTCAGGAACAGCATATATACTGCAAGCCAGCTCCAAGGGATCATCCGCCTCTCATATGATGAGATCAAGGCTATGTGTCGGGCATGCACGGGTTTGCCACTCCGAATCACCCCCTACTATGCCAGCCTCATGGAGAAAGAGGACCCATCCCAACCCATCAGACGATCCATCGTCCCGGTAGACGATGAATTCCTAGTGAGTCCGGGAGAGGCGAAGGACCCGCTGGAGGAAGAAAATCAGAGTCCCGTGCCCGGGCTCGTACACCGATATCCCGACCGGGTGCTCTTCCTGACGACGGGCTTCTGCTCGACATACTGCCGGTACTGTACACGCTCCCGCATCGTGGGGAATACCAACAAATTTCGGGTCAGCATCAAACGCTGGGACGAAGCCATTGCCTATATCGAAGCAACCCCTAACGTCAGGGACGTGCTCCTTTCTGGCGGCGACCCGCTCACCCTTCTGGATAGCCACCTCGATTATCTCCTGTCCAAGATAAAAGCCATCCCCCACGTGGAGATGGTCCGCATCGGAACCAAGGTCCCGGTTGTACTGCCCCAGAGGATCACACCGCGACTGTTGAAGATGTTGAAAAGGTATCAGCCGCTTTGGATCAGTATCCACTTCACCCATCCGGATGAATTAACGCCCGAGACCAGCGCCGCCTGCAACTTCCTGGCCGACGCCGGCATCCCCATGGGGAGCCAGACGGTGCTCTTGAAGGGGATCAACGACAATGTACAGACATTGAGGAAGCTCTTCCAGGGACTGCTCAAAATACGCGTCAGGCCATATTATCTGTACCAGTGCGATCCGATCCTTGGGTCAGCACATTTCAGGACCTCGGTGCAGAAAGGCATTGCAATGATCGAAGGGTTGCGTGGGCACACCACCGGGTATGCCGTCCCGCACTACGTTATCGATGCCCCTGGAGGAGGCGGGAAGATCCCGCTCGTTCCGGAATATTACCTGGGTAAGGTTGACGGGGGAGTCATCCTGAGGAACTATGCAGGCAAAACCTTCAGATATCCTGATTACACCGACGCGTAGAGGAATATTGGTTATATGCTCGTAGGCATCACCTATGACCTCCGCGAAGATTACCTCGAGGAAGGGTACAGTGAGGAGGAGACCGCGGAGTTCGACCGGGGTGACACGATCGACGGCATCGAAGAGGCACTTATAAATTCCGGATTTACCACAGACAGGATCGGAAACGCTCGGCAGCTCGTGAACAGACTCTCTCATGGCGATCGATGGGATATCATCTTCAATATCGCCGAGGGGATGCATGGTATCGGGAGAGAAGCGCTTGTCCCTGCTCTTCTCGATGCCTACCAGATCCCCTACACCTTCTCCGACCCCCTGGTGCTCGCCCTTACCTTGCATAAGGGTATGACAAAGCAGATCATCAGGGATCTGGGTCTGAAAACGCCTGATTTTACCCTGGTTGAATCCATTGCCGATGTCGACAAAATTGACCTCCCATTCCCCCTCTTCGCCAAACCCGTGGCAGAGGGAACGGGCAAGGGGATCAACCACCTCTCGAAGGTGGAAACAAGACAAGACCTTTATACCATATGCTCCCGATTACTCAACGACTTCCTCCAGCCCGTGCTCGTCGAAACCTATCTCCCGGGCAGGGAATTCACGGCGGGAATTGTTGGCACGAGGGATGACGCCCACTGCATCGGGGTCATGGAAGTGATATACAAGGAGCATAGAGGCTCGGATCCCATCTATTCCTATCATAATAAGGCACACTATGAGGAGCTCATCGCATACCGCATCCCCGAGGATGCTGTCATGGAAAGTTGCGCCGCATTGGCCTTAACAGCATGGAAAGGGCTTGGCTGCAGGGACGCTGGCCGGATCGATATCCGCATGGACGCAGCTGCCATTCCCAATTTCATCGAGGTGAATCCACTCGCCGGACTCAATCCGGTCCATTCGGATCTCCCCATTATCTGCTCACTCGTCGGAATATCCTTCCAGCAGCTCATCGAGAAGATAATGGATTCTACCTTGAAAAGGACGGGCCTGCGCTCAGAGTACCATGGAAGTATCAAAAATCATCGCCATCATCCATAACCCTGTCCCGGAAGACTCACCAGCAGACGAGCGGGATGTCCTGGACCAGGTAGAACAAATCTCAATGAGCTTGTCTGACCTAGGCTACGAACCGATCATCCTCCCCTTCTCTCTGGATCATAAGACATTCCAAAAAACGTTGCGAAAGATGAACCCTCTCTGTATCTTCAATCTGGTCGAGTCCGTGAAGGATGACTGCCAGCTGATTTACGTTGCCCCTGCCCTCTATGACCATATGCGGATATCGTATACCGGGGCCTCTACCGAGTCCATGTTTCTGACAACGAACAAGGTCCTGGCGAAAAAATGGATGTTCTTATCACAGATACCAACCCCCGGATGGTTATCCACTGATGAAAAACCCTTAACCCCCCTTATCTTCCCAGAACGATATATCATTAAGGCCGTCTGGGAGGAGGCCTCGGTCGGGCTGTATGCGGAATCTATTGTGCATGTTCGAGATGCAGCCGCGCTTTCCCTGCTCATCAGAGAAAGGGAAAGCAAGCTCGATAAATCCTGTTTTGCCGAAGGATACATCGACGGCCGGGAGTTCAACCTCTCCCTTCTGAGAAAACCGGGAGGTTTCGAAGTCCTCCCTCCAGCAGAGATGATGTTTGATTACCCGGATGATGTTCCCAAGATCATGGATTACAGGGCAAAATGGCTCGAAGGCTCCCAGGAATACGAAAAAACCCGGAGGACTTTCGATCTCAAGCCGGAAGATACTTCCCTCGTAGAAAAGCTTAAGGAAATTGCCAGTCGCTGCTGGGAGATCTTCCACCTGAGAGGCTATGCTAGGGTCGATTTCCGGGTCGACCGTGAAGGAAACCCGTACGTTTTGGAGATCAACGCCAATCCCTGTCTGACACCCTGCAGCGGTTTCCCTGCCGCCTGCGAGCAAGCGGGGCTCTCCTATGTCATGATGATCCAAAGGATACTGGACGATACCATGCAATGGGATCGAGGATGAGATACCGAGGAGAGGTATTCCTTGAGGACTGCTCCCATGTGCTGGGCATCTGCGAATCCAGCGGCTTCTTCTATCCAGAGGAAGTTGAGATTGCCGTGGAACTCGTCCAGGAGCGACTCAAGAGCGGAACAGAGAGCGGATACTTCTTCCTCTTTGCCGAATATGAGCCTGGCGTGATCCTCGGATACACATGCTATGGCCCCATCGCCTGTACGCAGGGGAGCTTCGACCTCTACTGGATTGTCGTCGGCAAGGCCTATCAGAACCAAGGCATTGGCAGAGGGTTGCTCGCTGAGACGGAGAAGGTGGTATCTGCTTTGGGCGGAAGAAAGATCTACATAGAGACCTCATCCCGGGAGTTGTATCTCCCTACCCAGGGATTCTACACCCACTGCGGGTATAGCAAAGAGGCGATCCTTGCAGACTTCTATGCCCCCGGCGACAGCAAGATCATTTATGTAAAGGACTTGTCAACCTGAAACCATGCACCTCATCTTCGACAATATCGAACTCTCCCCGTTTGAAGATGAGGGATCTCTTGGGGAACAGATCCAGCATGTATTTCATATCCCCTCGCCATTTCCCTATGACATTCTGCGGAAATCCCTGGATGCCAGGGACAAGGGAAGGATCGTCTATCGTTACCGGGTACGGGCTGACCTTCCGGATGCCCTTGCACAGCTTCTGCTCAAAGCAAAAGACGTGAGCCTTTGGCATGCATCGCGAGGTATTCCTGCCCAACTCCAAGGGTGTGAAGGTCTCAAGGTCCTCATTGTAGGCGCCGGCCCCGCCGGACTTTTCTGCGCCCTGAGGTTGATAGAAGCCGGGGGTTCCGTCTTGATCCTCGAAAGGGGTGTGCCAGTGGAGGAAAGGCTCCGGGATATCGAGCTTCTCCAGCACATAGGAAGTCTGAACCGGGAAAGCAATGTCCTCTTCGGCGAGGGTGGCGCGGGGACCTACTCGGACGGCAAGCTCATGACGCGCATCCATAGGCCCGAAGTTGCCTGGTTTTTCAAAAAGATGGTAGACCTCAGCGCGCCATGCTCGATCCTCTACGAGCAGAGACCGCATATCGGGACGGACAGGCTTGTACCCATCATCAGGGAGATACGGAACAGAATCGAGGCTGCCGGTTCGAGAATCCTGTTCCATGAAAAGATTTTCGATATCATCACCCACAAAGAGACGGTCATGGGTGTCATTACCGAAAAAGGCAACGAGTACCACGCCCCCTACACGGTCCTTGCCACCGGCCACTCCGCGCGGGATGTCTATGAGATCCTCCGCCGGAAAGGCATCCGTCTGGAAAAAAAGGGCTTCGCCATTGGTTTGCGGGTGGAACACCCCGCCGAATTGATCAACACCATCCAGTATGGCCGCTTTGCACGCCAGCATGTCCTTCCCCCTGCCGAATACAGCCTGAGATTTTATAACGAAAAATCCGGGCGGAGCGTCTTCTCGTTCTGCATGTGTCCCGGCGGCGAGGTCATCAATGCATCATCCGAGGAGGGCAGGCTTTGCATCAACGGCATGAGTTGCTCGCGCAGGGACAGCCCATACTCTAATGCGGCCCTCATCGTGACTATCGGGGACGGCGACCTCCCGGAAGATCCCCTCGCCGGGATTGCCTTTCAGCGTGAGATGGAAGAAGGTGCCTATGCAGCGGGCGGCGAGGGATATTGTGCCCCCGCCCAGAGGATACCCTCCTTTCTCTTTGATGCCCTGGACACTTCCCTGCCCCCTGTCTCCTATCAGCCGAGGGTACGCCCTGCCCAGCATACCTACCTCCCTTCCTGGCTCGCCGCTGAGCTCAAGATCGCACTGCAACATTTTGAGACCAAGATGAAAGGCTTCATTTCGAATGAAGGCGTGCTCATCGGCGTGGAAACCAGGACATCCTCTCCGGTCAGGATACCACGGGGTGCTGATTATCAATCTCTCTCCGTCCGTAGGCTGCTCCCGGTGGGAGAAGGAGCCGGTTATGCAGGGGGTATCGTAAGCGCTGCTGTCGACGGCATACGGACAGCAGACAAGATCTGCGAGGATTTCCAGGAAAGACAGTAGGCTCACAACCTGTTCCTCTCAGGCACGACAAACGCCAGATACCTTATTTCGCTCACTTCCTAGTGTTATGTCTCATAATTAACATGATTAAATATCAGCCTTCTGGTATCATGGT